>NOLC01000117.1 GCA_002256595.1 Methanosaeta sp. NSP1
GTATCAGATAAGCTCTGGCTGGCAGGCTGGCTGGAGAGGGAGGGCTTTCCTTTCATCAGAACCGAGAGCTCTCCAGAGAAAATGCGCTATCCTTTTTTAGTCAAGCCTCGCCGGGGCGCGGGTGGGGTGGGATGCCGCACTGTGAGGTCGCCGGCCGATCTGCAATGGCAGGATGGCCTCATCGCCCAGGAGCTGATCTCTGGCCGGCCTGCCAGCGTCTCGGTTATTGGCAGCGGCAGCGAGGCACAGGCCATAGCGGTCAATGAGCAGCTCATCGGCCTCTCCTGGGCAGGGGCCAGGGGCTTTCGATACAGCGGCAACATCACACCCCTGGAGCCCCCCCAACACCATATGGCAGGGATGGCAGAGAGAATAGTTGCCGGCCTGGGGCTGGTGGGCAGCAATGGGGTGGACTTCTTGCTCAGTGAGACAGGTCCGGTTCCAGTAGAGGTCAACAGCCGCTTCCAGGGCAGCCTGGACAGCGTGGAGATGGCCTGCGGCATCAATGTCTTCCAGGCCCATTTGCAGTCCTTTTCCGGTCAGCTCCCCAATCTACCGGGCACTCCCATTTGCACCGCAGGCCGGATCATTCTCTATGCGCCGTCGCTTCTTCGGATCGATGCCGATCTGCTCTATAGCTGGACGGCGGACGTGCCGCAAATGGGATCGCGAATAGAGCCAGACCAGCCCGTCATATCCATCACCGCTCAGGGGTCAGGCCGGGAGGAGGTCGTAGCCGGGCTGAAGCAGAGAGCAGCAGAGCTGGGCAGATTGCTGAAAACAGAATGGGGATAGTATCCTTGGCTGCTATTGGGGCAAGCAGCGCTGGAAAGCCTTGTTCTTTTAGACCCGATTACCAGGATATTACCCGATAGACCCAGTTGGAAACCAGCGTCCAGACCTTGACGTATCCTGAACCCTTCTCCAGCTTCTGCTTATCCTTTTCGCTATACCTGACCTTGTCCTTCATCCATGAGTCCATGAACATGGATGATTTGCCGCTGGAATTTAACAATTTTGGTCTTTGAATTGCAGCTACATCCGGCAGGCCCGGGACAGGCATTAGAGGAAGGGCCGTTCCGTCATCGATATAAATAGATGCTGCTCGCGAAAGGTAATATATCATAAGCGAAAAGATGGGAGCAGAGAATGATGCAGGGGATGAAATGAAGTCACCGGAGAGAATCACCATCGCCTTGGACGATGAGACGGCGGGCCTATTCAAGAAGATGAAGGAAGACATGGGATTGTCTCAGAGCGAGCTCATGAGGGAGTCACTGAAGTTCTTCGCCAAGCACAAGATGCTCTTTGAGTTCTCCGAGGATAAGAAGGTCTACACCCACACCGAGATGCTCTCAGCCGGCGAGCATGTGATCCTGGATATAGATCACTGGATACTGTTTCTGAACTTCATCGAGACCCATCCGGACAAGGAGAAATTCTGGAGCCTTCATAAAGAGGTCTGCCGGGCCCATGCCGAGCAGTTCAAGCACAAGCTCTTCAATGCCGAGAGCATACTCAAGAGGCTCGAGATCTGCAATCTATTCAACATGAGCAAAACCGGCAAGAACGAGTTCACCCTCATCTTCGGCTCGGATGCGCCCAAGAAGTTCGTGCGAATTGAACTGGAGGAGATCTTTGCCGGAATGGGTTTTATAGTTGAGATCAAGGAGGACTTCTCCAAGCTGAGGATCAAGGTCGTCCACGACCTATAAATCTGCCTTTATCGTCATGAGCAAAACTGCTCCGACCATAGGCCTCCTGGATTTGATGCAGGACTTCATGGCCATAAAAGAGGAAGAGCTCAGCCAGGAGCTGGGCGAGAAATACGGCGTTCCACCGGAAGAGGTAGCTGATGTGGTTCGATCCTTTCTTAAAGACTCCTATGGACCGGCCATGAAACTTGTGGAGGAGCTTGCCGCAAAGAGCAGCCCCTTGCTCCTCTTCATCGGAAAGAAGGACTGCGCCGTCTGCAGCAGATGCAAGCCCATTATTGATTGTTTTTTGTCCAGGCATAAGGAGATGGATATGGTAGCTGTTGACTATTCTCAGCCAGAGGGTCTGCTCTATCATATCATGGTCAGCCAGGAAGCAGGAATGCTCCCCTTGATCGCCTTTATCATTGAGGGGCAATTGAGGCACTCATTTACCGGGGAGTGCTCTGCACTTTCCGTTTATGAAAGATGCTACGGCGATATATTCTCCGAATGCAGCCAAAATATATATGCTAACTGAGAGCACAAAGCTGCGCAGAGGAAGATTATGACATTGATCGTGCTCAATTTCAAGACCTATCGCGAATCGACCGGTCCGGAGGCTCTCGCTTTAGCCCGGATCTGCGAGGAGATGGCTCGGGAGCATTCACTGGAATTGGTGGTGGCGCCCCAGGTGGCCGACATCTCCACCATTGCCGGGGCATTGAAGATACCGGTGTTCTCCCAGCATGTGGATGGTGTGGGGTACGGAGGCTTTACCGGACACATAACTGCAGCCTCACTGAAGGCGGCGGGAGCAGCGGGATCGCTGATCAACCACTCCGAGCGAAGGCTCAGGCTGGCGGAGATCGATGCCGCCATCACCGCCTGCCGCCAGGCGGGCCTGAAAAGCATCGTCTGCACCAACAATGTGTCCACCACCAGCGCTGCAGCAGCCATGGGGCCGGATTTTGTGGCTATAGAGCCGCCGGAGCTGATAGGCAGCGGCATACCCGTCTCCAAGGCAGATCCACAGATCGTTTCAAAATCGGTAGAGGCAGTCAAGAGGATCGCTCCTGATGTTGGTGTGCTCTGCGGAGCGGGAATAACTCACGGCGAAGATCTGAAGGCCGCCCTGGATCTGGGATCTCAGGGCGTCCTTCTGGCCTCAGGGATCATCAAGGCCAAAGATCAGAGAAAAGCTCTGGAAGACCTGGTGGCCGGGGCGCGCTGATGATTGCGGTTCATGTCCGGGTCTCAGGACGGGTGGAAGGTGTATATTACAGGGCTTTTACCCGGGATAAGGCTATAGCTCTGGGGGTGAAAGGATGGGTCAGAAATGTTCCCGGCGGCGGGGTGGAGGCTGTTTTGGAGGGGGATAGAAAAACGGTAGGAGAGCTGCTCAAGGCCATGAAGACAGGCCCCACCGGAGCCATCGTCCTGGGCATGGAGCTGTCCGAGTTGGAGGCCAGAGGATACGAGGATTTTGAGATTGAATACTAAATAGGATGTGTTTTTCATGCTTACCGTCAACAGATACAAATGCTGCTACTGCGGTGCCTGCGTCGGAGTCTGCCCGACCTGCGCCCTGGAGTTGGTGGAGACCTGGCTGGAGGTTTCGGCAGAGTGCAAGGAGTGCGGCCTGTGCGCCAAAATCTGCCCCGTAGGAGCCCTGGAGGTCAGGGCATGAAGTGCGACCTTGTCGTGGTGGGCGGAGGGCCGGGCGGCTCCATGGCGGCAAAGACGGCAGCCGCAGCCGGCCTCGATGTAGTTATGCTGGAGAAGCGCCAGGAGATAGGAGATCCCGTCCGCTGCGCGGAGGGTGTGAGCAAGAGGTCGCTATGCAAAATGGTTAAGCTGGAGCCGGAATGGATTTCCTCCGAGGTCAAAGGGGCCAGGCTCTACGCCCCTGACGGAAAGAGCATCGTCATGTCCGAGGACAAGAGCGGGGGTGAGGTGGGCTACGTCCTGGAGAGGAAGGTCTTCGACCGGGGACTGGCCATGCTCGCAGCCCAGGCCGGGGCCAGGATTATGGTCAAGACCAGGGCGCTAAGCCTGTTGAAGAAGGATGGATCCATCTGCGGGGTTTCGGCCATGCGCATAGGCGAGCCCTTGCAGATCGAGGCGCCACTGGTCATCGGCGCGGACGGTGTTGAGTCCAAGGTGGGACGCTGGGCGGGCATAGATACCACATTGAAGCTGGATGACATAGAGTCCTGCGCCCAGTTCCTGGTGCAGGATGCTTCAATTGATGATGATTACACCGAATTCTTCTTGGGAAACAGCATCGCACCATCCGGATATGCCTGGTCATTTCCTAAAGGAGAGAAGCTGGCCAACATCGGCCTCGGGATGCAGGGCTCCCGGTCCAAGCCAGGCGAAGCAGTGAGGCTTCTCCGGCAGTTCATGAAGAGCCGTTTTCCCAACGGCCGGGTGGTGGAGATGGTGGTGGGAGGCGACCCCTGCTCGGGGCCGATAGATTCAGCCATTGCCGATGGCGTGATGCTGGTGGGAGATGCGGCTCATCAGACCGATCCGCTCACCGGCGGTGGCATACTCAATGCCATGCAGGCGGGAGCCATAGCAGGCGAGGTGGCGGCCAAGGCCATCTCAGAAGGCGATGTCAGCCGCAAGGGCCTTCAGGAGTATGAGACCCGCTGGCGGGCGGATATAGGCAAAACCATAGCCCGTAGCTTCCAGCTCAAGGAGTTCTTCGTAAAGCTCACGGATAAAGACATAAACCAGCTCATCGGCTCACTGGCCAAAGAGGACATATCCAAGATGGATCTGGGAGCAATGCTGCGGATCTTGTTCAGGCTCAATCCCAAGCTGCTCTGGAGCTTGAAGAGCCTGATAATTTAGGGGAGAGCAGAGGTCTCCTGCTCTACCCCTATTCCCTTATGTTTGGGTTTCAGAATAGCACCCAGGTTCCGTCTGCCCTCTTGGGAAGCCTCTCCATATCGAAGAATACTGCGATCCTCTCTTTATCCGCATCTATGGCGGTCACGCCTATATGGAAGATGTAACGCCGGGTCCTGCGCCCATCAGGGATATTCAGATGATGGTCTCG
>NOLC01000063.1 GCA_002256595.1 Methanosaeta sp. NSP1
CGCGCTGCTGTTGGTGTAGATGTCGGTCGCGCTTGCTGCGCCAGCGCCCTCATGGACCCGCACTGCTGCTCCCTCCTCCAAGATCAGAGTGGGGAAGGTGTAGGTGGTGCTGCCGCCGGAGGACAGGCTCCAGTTGGCCAGGTCCCATTCTCCTACCGCCTGGCTGGTGACCTCAACAAATCTGTCGTCGCCGGTGCCGACCTTGCTGATGCCCAGCTTCGTGGATGGAGACAGCTCGCCTGCATCGCGGGTGAATACTGCCGTGCGATCTGTGGTGGCAGAGACATCAGTGTATCCGGCTGCGGCGCTCTTGCCCAGAACGGTAGACTCGCCGGCATAGACCGAGAGCTGCTTGAAACGGGATTCTACTGGAGTAGCTGGTTCAACCGGCGCGGAAGCCGCTGCTTCCTCCACCGGAGTACTTTCGGTGGCGATAGCCTCCTCCGCTGCCGGCATGGCGACAGCAACCTCGACCGCTGCGGCAGCAGGTGAAGATATGCTGACGTTGGTATCATTCAACAATTCGGTGACATTGGTGGCATTGGTAGCATTGGTGGCATTCCCGGCATCCTGTGCCTGGGCCGGCCCAGCAAGAAAAGCTGCCAAAGCAGTTAACAGTATCATAGCAATTTTGCATCTCATATTTGTTACCTCAAACTATGCTCATCTCAGAAAAATATAAGCCTTTCTAAAAATTTCTTTGTATTTCAGAAAAATTAGTGGGCAGGGAGAACCTGCCTCAATATTCCGCCCAGCGAAGACGGTTTAAATCACGAAGAGAGATAATTACTCTTCTGTGGTTATAGTCTCGATCTCGCTGGTCTCGGTGGTTACGTTATCTGTCGTGTTGATGGTTGTGTTGATGGTTGTGTTGATGGTTGTGTTCTCGGTTGCGTTCTCGGTTGCTTCCTCAACTTCTGCTGCATCATCCATACCGAAGGCAACTCCCAGAGAGAGAGCCATCAGGAGGGAGAAGAGCACAATTCCACTGGTTACTTTGCTCATGGTTAACACTCCATTTGATATGGTTCATCCACTCCCAGATCTGCATTTAAACCTTTCTCCAGAATGGTTCTATATATCTCATAATCCAGGTATTATTTGCCAAATATGGAAGCATTTTCATGAAACGGAAACTCTTATTGCTCGGCTCATAGAGACTGGTTGTTTTGCATTTTTATATAAATCTTCAATAAAATTATTTTATAGTTGAAAATAGCACATCTCATGCCGGACGGGATTCAATCGCGAGAAGGTCGCGAGAAAGCTGCAATAGAGCAATGATCCTTTGCCCCGAGCCGCCCTCATGTCCTTTGATATCTCCGGCACGCCTCTATGAAATGCTCCGGGGGGAGAGAGAAAAAGTGGGCATGCAGATAGCCTCCCAGGGTGTTATGCTCCACCAGGCCGTCCCGGCCCTCATAAATCCCCCGGCCCCGGCTCATGCGGTAGACAAAGCGGGCATCTCTTCCGCAATCGAACCTGGAATAGTGAAACTCATGCCCCAGGATGCTCCGGCCCATTCCTGCCAGTGGATTGCACCCCACCACCTCCGCCCTGGCATAGCCCAGAGCAACCAGCTTGCCGGTCATGATGGTCGATCCGGGCAGCGCTCCCACCATCCTGTATCTGCCCGTCTCCATCACCAGTTCCTCTCCCAGGTACATCAGACCGCCGCACTCACCATAAATGGGCATGCCATCCTCGGAGGCCTCTTTGATCTCCAATCTGGCCCATCCCGCCTCCAGAGCTGCTGCATGAAGCTCGGGATAGCCTCCTCCGATGTAAAGGCCATCCACCTTTGGCAGCCTGTCTCTTATAGGGCTGAAATAGACAAGCTCTGCACCGCAGCGCTCCAGCTCCAGCAGGTTATCATGATAGTAAAAGCAGAAGGCCTCATCCAAGGCCACGCCTATGCGCACGGCTTTCTTACGGAAAGGCAACTCCAGTGGGACGGGAGGAACGGGCGCGCAGAGCTTCAGCATCCGGTCCAGGTCGGCATGTGCCTCCAGCCAGGCCGCCAAAGCTGCAGGATCATGCTTTTCCTCAAAGCCCATTATCAGCCCCAGGTGGCGGCTCTTCATCTCCCTCTCCTTATCCCTGGGCAGGGCGGCAAATATGGGCTTCTTCAGGCAGCCCTTGAGCATATCCAGGTGCCTCTCGCTTCCCACCCGGTTGAGGATGGTCCCGGCCATTCTCAGCCCGGGATCAAACTCGGCAAAGCCCTTCTCCATGGCCGCTACACTGCGGGACATGCCGTGCACATTGATCACCAGTAGAACCGGAATATCCAGTATCCTGGCCACCTGGGCCGTGCTGCTGACATCTCCCCCGTCCATGCCGTCATAAAGACCCATGACCCCCTCCACCACAGCCACGTGCGCGCCCTCCAGGGCTCTGGCGAAGGATCGGCGCACCCCATCTTCGCCCATCATGAAGGGATCGAGGCTGCGCGAGGGCCGACCGCAGATAGCAGTGTGGTGGGTGGGATCTATGAAATCCGGGCCGACCTTGAAGGGCGCTACCTTCAGCCCACGGGCACGAAGAGCGGCCATGAGCCCCAATGTGACCGTGGTCTTGCCCACTCCGCTATGAGTGCCGGCGACAAGAACGGCCGGTATACGGCGGTCTAAAGCACGAGGTTGACCAGATTGGCTCATTGCTCATGGCCCATAGCTGCTCTGATATAAGACCATTCAGCCTTCAAGCCGCCGGGATCCAGCATTGCGGCAAATCTCTATTAACATCCCCATTCATCCATCAGCCTATGCTGGTTGGCGTAGTCAAGCGTGGCAAGTACGGCGAGCGCCTTCTGGAGACCATCACCAAGCACACCGACTTCCAGGTGGTATCGGTGGAGGTTCCCCAGGCGCTGCCGGGCTTTATCGAGGATCCAAAGGAGTTTGTAAAGGAGTTGAACCTGGACCCCGGGATATTTCAGGCCGATCTGCTCATCCTCTATACCTTCCATCCCGACCTCACCCCGGAGATCGTGCGCATGGCCGGGGAAGCTGGGGTCAAGGCGGCCATAATTCCAGGAGGCATAGGCAGGGCCGGCTCCATAGGAGAGCTGGAGAGGATAGCGGAGAAGACGGGCATACATATCGAGGTGGACGAGATCTGCTGCACCCTGGAGGAGTGCGGCGTCCCGGCAATAGACGAGTTCGCCAGAAAGCTGGGCCGCCCGGAGCTGGAGGTGGAGACCAAGGACGGGCGCATCAGCCGGGTCAATGTCCTGCGCGGCTCGCCCTGCGGCGCCACCTGGCATGCCGCGGAGGGGATAGTGGGAAAGACGGTGTCCGAGGCTGCATCCATGACCGGCCTGTTCTGCCAGCAATACCCCTGCCGGGCGGTGCGGGGCACGCCGGGAGGAATCCATACCTCAGGAGACCTGCACAAGGACGCTATGGAGAGGGCTTTAGGCCAGCTCACCAACCTGGTCCTCCCAAAGCAGTCCCGTCCCATCAAGATCGAGCCTGGCAAGAGGGGGAGGCAGGAGTGAGAGAGAGGGTGGTACAGGCCACGGTCAGGGCCCTGCAGAGGGCAGAGACCGGCCTTCCCGACTGGGTCCTGCAGAGAGTCAGGGATGCTGCGTCCCGGGAGAGCCGGCCCCTGGCCCGGCAGCATCTTCAGTTCATGCTGGAGAATGTGGCCATCGCCGCAGAAGACCGCCTGCCCCTCTGCCAGGATACGGGCCTGCCCATATTCCGGGTACAGATGGGTCGAGAGCTGACGCTGGACTTCGATCTGGGCGAAGCCATAGCCGAGGGAGTGAGGACAGCAACCAAGATGGTCCCACTCCGGCCCAATGCCGTCCATCCTCAGAGCCGCAAGAACAGCCAGGACAACACCGGACCGGGTATGCCGGATATCATCATGGAATGCGTGGCCGGAAAGGGCCTGAGCATCACCGCCTTTCCCAAGGGGGCGGGCTCGGAGAACATGAGCCTGGTGGCAATGCTCAATCCCGCCGACGATCCCTTTGATTTCATCGTAGAAAGCGTGGCCCAGAGGGCAGCCAATGCCTGCCCGCCTCTCTTTTTGGGAATCGGCCTTGGGGGCAGCTTCGATCTCTCCGCCCGGCTGGCCAAGCACGCCCTGCTGGATATGGACGGCAGGGAGGAGGACGAAGAGGAACGGGCCTTATTGCAGAGAATCAACAGGCTCGGCATCGGTCCCATGGGCCTGGGAGGAGACACCACAGCTCTCGGCCTGCGGATAGAGAGGGCCTATTGCCATACCGCCTCCCTTCCCGTAGCCATCAACTTCCAGTGCTGGGCCAACCGCAAGGCCACAGAGGTGATACTGTGACCGAGCATTATCTGCGCACACCCCTCTCCCTGGAGGATGTGAGTAAGCTCCAGGCAGGAGATGTGGTATTCCTGAGCGGCATCATCTACTCGGCAAGGGACAAAGCCCATGCTCTGATCCGGCAAGCCGGCAGCCCGGTATCTCTGCAGGGGGCAGTCCTCTATCACTGCGGCCCCCTCATCCAGGAGGGGCGGGTCCTCTCCGCTGGACCCACCACCAGCGGCCGCATGGCCCGATATACCGATGAGATGCTGGGGCATGGTGTGCGGGCCATCATCGGCAAAGGTGGCCTGCCCCCGGAGCCCTTCCGGGGCAGAGCGGTCTATCTAGCCTATCCCGGTGGCTGCGGCGCTGCCGCCGCTCGTCGGCTTGAGGTGATGGCAGTTCACCTGGAGCAACTGGGCATGGCCGAGTCCCTCTGGGCCTTCCGGGCTCGGTCCCCTCATTGTGGCCGTAGACAGCCAGGGCAGGGACCTCTACCAGGAGGCAAGAGAATCGACATCGAGGCCAGGCCAGATCCGGTGATGAAACAGGCCGCCCAGGAGGCCAGGCTTCTGGCTGACCGGGGCTATCCTGCTGCCTCAGCGGTTCGATTTGTATCCGATCACCACCGCCTTTCAGAGGATCAGAGGATGGTGCTGCGAAGAGTGATAGTCCCCGCCAGGACGGCTCTGTCCAGAATGGCCAGGGCACTGAGGCTACATGCACTTCGCGACAGAGAGGTCTTCCTGGATGGATACAATTGCATAATCACCACCGAGAGCCTGCTGGCAGGCTTTGCCGTCTACCTCTGCGACGACGGCTTTCTTCGTGACACCAGGGGCTTCTTTCGCAGATACAGGTCGGTCGGAAGAGCCCACCATGCGGTGCATGAGATCCTGGGCCTCCTGGCCGAGGGCAGGCCCTCCAGGGTGGATTTTCTCCTGGACTGCCAGATCAGCCACAGCGGAGAGCTGGCAGCAGAGATAAGAAGCCTGATGGCGCAGATGAGCCTGCCCGGCGATGCCCTCTGCCTGAGGGATGTGGACCGCCAGCTCAAAGGCTGCCGGAAAATAGTTGCCAGCAGCGATGGAATTGTGATAGATTCCGCCCCACAGGTCATCGATCTCCCAGCAGAAATTGCCAGAAGGCGGGGAATAAAAGCCCGGATCCTATAAAGAACAGCAAAGATGGAGGCGGCCACAGATCCTGCCCTCAATCGTCATCTTTTTATGCAGCAGATAATTATTATACTATTGGGGTTGCAATAAACTTACGCAGTAATGGTGAGTAGCAATGTTGAAGAAAGTTATACCTTTGTTGGCTTTAACCGTCTTGCTCATGAGCGGATTAGCGGGCGCGTCCCATCCCACCTTCTTTCCCCTCTCTGAGCATACCATAGCCAGAGAGATCAGCCCGAATGGAATGCCGCTTTACAGGACCTATGCCTTCAGCACCGATGACGAGCAGGTTGCCTCCTGGCTTTTAATCTGGAGGGACGCCCGGGTGCATAAGGTGGAGTGGAGATGGTACTGGCCGGAGGGCAGGACCTATGCCCGCTCCTTCAGCACCATTCCCCCCATCGATGGATTCACGGGGATGTGGGCTGCGCCGGTCTGGAGCTGCCTTGATATCAGAGGCACTGATGTGGCCCGCCTGCCGGGAACCTGGAGGGTGGATGTGATCGTGGACTACAGAAAGGTGCTCACGGAGTACTTCACCATCAATAGTCCTCAGGCCTGCTGAAGGCCATATCATCTTTCCGGGAGATGCGGCTGAGAAGAAGCCTCTATGCTTATTATGCCTAGCTCTGCTCTTTCCCTGCCTGGTGCAGGGGATGGAATGAAGTCTGGACACTACTCTATATAATCCAGAAAAGACAGATTAAAGATCAAGGTGGGCAGAAGATGCAACTGCAATTCGGCAACAAATTACAGGACCCTGATGTTCGTCATCTCATGGACATGGCTGATGTGATCTTCGATCAAGCCTGGCTGGCCGGGGCGGAGGATTTTGACCTTTATTTCATGTTTCGCGACCTCTACCTCAGCCGGGCGGATAAAGAGAAGCTAATGGAGCAGGGCCTGCGCTATGATATCACCATTATTCCTCCCGCAATGCTGGGCAGAGAGTACATCAAGACCGCCGGGCACTACCATCCACTGGCAGCGGGAGGCTCTGTCACCTATCCCGAGCTATATGAGGTGCTGGAGGGCGAGGCTCTCTATCTTCTGCAAAACAGCGATATGAGCCATGTGGCTGTAGTCCATGCCTCGGCAGGAGACAAGGTCCTGGTGCCGCCCGACTACGGCCATGTGACCATAAACCGATCCAATAAGACCCTCAAGATGGCCAACTTCGTGGCCAGAGATTTTTCCTCCCTCTACGAGCCCTACCGGCAAAAGAGCGGCGGTGCTTACTTCTTCACCAGGGAGGGCTGGATCAAGAATCCCAAATGCAGCCAGGCAGCAGAGCTGCGGCGGATCGAGGCGCCCGACCGCGCCGGCCTGGCCAGAATAGGGCTGGCCAAAGGCCGGGAGATGTACCCCCTGCTCAGAGAGCCGGGCGCTCTGGAGTTTCTGACCAGGCCGGATGAACATCAGGATCTGTTCCATGGACTGATCTGATTACTGGCGAAAAAGCAGGGAGAGTTCAAGCCCATGCAGCCCTTATTTTCCAGATTTAAGGCCCACATCCAGCTACTGCGCCCGCCCCTGGCTGCAATGGACCTGGCCATGCCGGCAGCAGCAGCGCTTCTGGCTGTCTATGCCGTAGAGGGATCTCTGCCGCCTCTCTTGCCCTTTATCATTGCCTCCATAGGAGCCTACTGCGCCATCACCAGCTCCTATGTCTACAACGACTGCTGCGACATTGATGTGGACAGCATCGCCATGCCCGACCGGCCGCTGCCCTCGGCCCAGTTGAGCCGGAAGGAGGCACAGCTCTGGTCGCTCTTCCTTTTCATGGTGGCGGCGGCGGTGGCCCTCTACCTCAATCCGGAGAGCTTTGTCGTGCTGGCCGCAGCCACCCTGCTCATCACCATCTACTCCACCTGGGCCAAGCGCAATACCCCCTTCTCCTGGATATTTGTAGGGCTCTCCTTCGGGCTGGTGCCCCTGGGCGTATGGCTGGCCTTTGAGCCGGCCGGGCTCCTGAAAGCCGGGCCGGGACTGCATCCGGCAGGACTTATCCTCGCGGCCATGATCGGCATCACCGATTGGGGCTTCACCAACTGCGATGCCAGCCGGGATGTGGCTGGGGATAAAGAAAAGGGCATACCCACCACTCCCGCCACATTCGGGATCCCGGCCACGGCCAGGATGGTGTCAGGCTTCTGGATCATAGGCGTCGGGCTCTCCCTGGCTTTGGGGCTGGCAGCCAATCTGGGATGGCTCTACCTGGCTGCGGCGGCGGTAGGAGGCGGATGGCTGCTCTGGCAGAACCTGGACTTCGTGCGCCACCCCACAGCCGAGCGGGGGGAGAGGCTCTTCTACCAGTCAGCCAACTACAGAGCGGTCCTCTTTGCCGCTTTGATCATTGATGTTCTGCTTCGAGCCTGGCTGGGGCTGGCTGCATAAAGGCGATCAAAAAAAATGCCAGCGCCTCGACCTATCATGTTCTGAGGCGCATTTTCATTGCTGTTCTTCTCAGGGATCGGAGAGATACTGGAGAATGAAAGGCGTTCCCGGATAGTTTCCGTCAATGGTCCCCAAGGAGAAGTCCCGGCCGAAATGGTATTGAGAGGAATATTTTGGAAAAGCTATCCCCTTCTGGTAATTCATGACATGCGAGCCAATGGGGTAATACTGGAGCATGAGCGGATCATCGCATTGGCTATTGGAGAGAGAGACGGGCTGGAAGCGAGCCGGAGCCTTGACCGGCTTGCTGCAAAGGACCGGCTCAGGGGCCGGACACGGGGTGGGGCAGGGCGAGGCAGGACGGGGCGGGGCATATGAGGCCCGCCTGCAGTCGGCGTTGACGTCCACAGTCACCGAGTTGCTCTCCTTGCCAGCGATGAGGTAGAAGAAGACATGCCTTCCCGGTTCATCTGCAGATATGGGCAGACGATCATAGCCCAGGAGGAAGTAGCTGTGTTTTTGGATGCTCCCATTGGGGTAGATATGGTGGAGCGTGGCCTGCCCCTCATCTCCAGGCAGAACCACCAGATAGAAAGTCGATCCCAGGCAGGTCTCCAGACGCTCCGTCCAGCCGCAGGGGCTTTCTACTTGCAGCAGGCTTGCATCAGCTCCCTGCCCGGCACTACAGCATAGCAGAAATGATGATATGGCCATTATGGCATAAAGTTCGAATCTTTTCATGAGCAATTTCCTCCTCCAGTCGATGATCTATGGCATCGATGATATTACATCATTGATATTACCATCTATGGATTATAATTGCATCTCATGCTATATTAAAAAATGGGTTTGAAGCCCTACCACTTTAGAGCTATCTGCTCTGGACTGGGTAGCTCACCCGGACGTAGGCAGTGACCTCGGCCATCCCTTCCGGAATGTAGCCGTC
>NOLC01000100.1:0-3167 GCA_002256595.1 Methanosaeta sp. NSP1
CAGAGATGCACTGGAGCATGAGACGGGTGGTGATATGATGCTCTGCAAAACGGCCGCTTCAGCTTCTTCTATGCACTGGGCCCACTGGGATCCCGGAATAGATGATGGCAGGGTTCCAAAATGAGCTGAGTGCCAAGGATGTCCCAGGAATGGACTTAAGTATTATTGGATGATATCATAGTCGAGGGTGGTTTTTTGCCAAGAGTATTGTTGGCCATAGTGGTATTATTCTGTCTGAGCCTGTCCGCCCCGGCGGATGATGGCAATGCATCAGAGGACTGGTTTGCAAAGGGCAATGAACTATTGCTGCAGGGCAGGCTGGATGATGCAGTAGCTGCTTATGATCTCTTCCTTCTAAATGATTCCAGGAATGTTGCTGCACTCTCCAACAAAGCTGCCGCCTTAAGCCTCATGGGAAGCTTCCAGGAGGCCGTCGATCTTTGCGCTCAGGCAATTGATATCAACGCCGATTATGCCCTGGCCTGGAGCACTAAAGGAGATGCTCTGGCCGGGCTGGGCCGATTCCAGGAGGCGGTCGCAGCCTATGATCGATCCCTGGAGATAAACTCCGATACGGCTGTGACCTGGTTTAATAAAGGGGTTGCTCTGAGCAACATGGGCCGATTTGAAGAGGCAGTCCGATCTTACAATGAATCGCTGCAAATCAATCCGGATATGGCTGAGACCTGGTACAACAAGGGCTCGACATTGGCCGGCCTGGGAAGGTATGAAGAAGCCATCTCGGCATACGACGAAGCCCTGCAAATCAATCCCGATCTGGCCGAGGCCTGGTCGGACAAAGGAATGTGTCTGGGCATCTTGGGGAGATACAATGAGTCGATAGAGGCGCTTGATCAGGCCATAAGTATCAACCCGCAGCTTGCTGAAGCCAGGTTTAACAAAGGGATGGCTCTGTATTATCAGGGCAAGTATGAAGAGGCCGTATCAGCCCTGGATGAGGTGATAAAGATCAATCCAAAGCTTGAGCAGGCCAGATACAGCAAGGCTCTGGCCTTGAACCAGAGCGGAAAGATGGAAGAGGCGCTCTTGTCTCTGGATGAGGCTCTGGCTATAAACGACCAGAATGCCAAGGCCTGGGCTATGAAATCGGCCATACTGCAATCAATGGGCCGGGCCGGGGAGGCGGAGCAAGCCCTGGCCAGAGCCAGGGAGATCGAATAGCCGGCGCAAGTCTGCCGGCATCTTCTCTTTAAGACAGGCCCCTTGAGATTGTTCTCTGTCTTTTGGCGGCCATTTCTGGCTATGCCACGGAGTTCCTGAGAGTTCCTATCCCCTCTATCTCCACCTCGACACTGTCACCCTTCTGCAGTGGCCCCACCCCCGGCGGCGTGCCGGTGGCAATCACATCGCCCGACTCCAGGGTCATCACTTCGGATATGAACTGGACCAGTTGGGGCACGCTGAATATCAGGTCGGAGGTATTGGAGTTCTGGACGGTGCAGCCGTTGACCCGGGTCATTATGTTCGCATTCGATGGATCTATCCTGACTATGCCCGGACCGAAGGGGGCGAATGTATCAAAGCTCTTGGCTCGGGTCCACTGGCCGTCCTTCTTTTGCAGGTCCCGGGCGGTGACATCATTAAAGCAGGTATAGCCCAGGATGTATTTGTCCGCCTCATCTGCCGGCACATCCCGGCAGCGTTTTCCGATAACTATAGCCAGCTCGCCCTCATAGTCCACCTGGCGGCTGGAGGGGGGATAGATGATCTCGCCTCCGGGAGGCAAGATGGCAGAGGGAGGCTTGAGGAATAGGATGGGCTCCTCCGGCAGAGGCATCTTCAGCTCCTGAGCATGCTGGACATAGTTGAGGCCCACGCAAACTATCTTGCTGGGCTGGCAGGGAGGCAGAAGGGTCACATCCTCCGGCCGGAGCAGCTCACCTCCAGAGATTATGCCATGCTCAGAGCTGTACCATCCGCCTCTGGCGATGCCTTTATGCAGAAATCTGACTATCATTCGTCCTCTTCCCTCCTGATATAGCCCTCTTATCCTTCCTCTCTTCATCCCCGGCAAGTGCCCTTCTCTCCGCTGGGGCCTCTTCTATATCTTCCAAACTCGCTCTCCAGAAGCCTATCGGCCGTTATCACCGGCCCCTCCAGGCAGACCCTGATTCCCTCCCGGTCCAGGCAGCAGGAGCCGCATATGCCAGCGGCGCATTTAAAATAGCGGTTGATGCAGGCCTGGGTCTTGGCCGCATGCTCCCTCGTCCTGGAGATCACATCCCACATCATCATCTCCGGGCCGCAGATATAGATCTGATCATAATCGAATAAAGACAGCTCCTTAAGGCCGGCCGAAGCTCTGCCTGCTATCCCATATGAGCCGTCGTCGGTTGTGATTATGATGTCTCCCAGGGCTTGGAATCTGTCCTGGAAGATGATATCATCTTTAGAGCGAAATCCAAGCAGGGATGTGACGCTCAGGCCCGCCGCCAGGGCTCTCTCTCCCAGAAAGGCAAGAGGAGCCGATCCCACTCCGCCGCCGATGAGCAGAATTCTCTCTCCCCGAAGAGCGAAGCCATTTCCCAGCGGCCCCCTCAGGCCCACGCTGCTTCCTGCTTTCATCTCAAAGAGTGCCTCAGTGGCCTGGCCCACAGACTGGACGGTTATGGTGTCCGGACCGGAGAAGCTCATGGGGATCTCGTCCACTCCTCTGATCCAGAGCATGAGATACTGGCCCGGAGTCGGGCTCAGATCTCTATCCAGGCAAAAGGTCCTGATGAGCCGGGCCTCGGAGCGCACTTCCCTGATGATGCTGTTGATGGGCCTCAATGCTGTACCCTCCAGGCCAGACCGGAGAGATCTTCCAGTGTCATCGATTTTCTCTCCAAATAGCGCTTCAGGCCGCTCTTTATCTCCTCGAAGATGCCATATCCCTCCTGCAGTGCCGTTCCCACCTGCACCGCCGCCGCTCCGGCCATGATCATCTCTACCGCATCCTCCCATGATGAGATCCCTCCCACCCCTATCACCGGTATCTCCAGTTGAGAGGCCAGATCATAGACGCATCGGACGGCCACCGGCTTGATGGCCGGTCCGGACAGGCCGCCGAAGCGATTGCCCAGGATGGGACAGCCGGTCTCGGTGTCTATGGCCATGGCCTTTAATGTGTTTATAGCCACCACTGCGCTGGCGCCGCCTCTCTG
>NOLC01000100.1:3214-7947 GCA_002256595.1 Methanosaeta sp. NSP1
GATTCCACCATATCGGGATATCTGCCCAGCTCCGAGCCATATTTTTCGGCATGGGGACAGGAAAGGTTAAGCTCAAAGGCATCGGCCTTGAGATCTCTGGCGATCTGGGCGAACTCGGCCGGGGAGGAGCCGAAGATGCTGGCTATGACCGGCACTCCGGCGAGCCGTCCGGCATCGATCTCATCCTGAAAATTGCGGTAGGAGGGATTGGGCAGCCCCATGGCATTGAGCAGGCCGCCCTGGACGGCGACGATGCAGGGGCCGGGATGGCCCTCTCGAGGAGATGAGCCTATTGATTTGGTCACCACACCGCCGGCACCGGCCCGTGCCGCCCGGCAGAGAGAGGCTCCTGTGGTCCCCAGAATGCCTGCTGCCAGAAGAACCGGATTGGCCAGGTCCAGCCCGCCGGCATGAATGCAAAGAGATGGCATGGCTGGGTGATTGCCCCGGACAGAATAAAAGGCTTATTAGTGAGCAGTTGGCTAAAATAATAATAATGCCTGCCACCCTATTCAGGTGACAGGATAAAGATAATTTCCGGTCTGCCTCATTGAGGATAAAGCATCAGCCTTTGATCAATCCATCTCCGGAGAAAACCTTTTTGGCCTCTTCCAGTGTCATATCGGCAGGAGGGACAATGATGTCCGAGGGAAAGATCTCGGCGGGATCGATCGGCTCGCCCTTCTCCTGTATCATGGAGATGATCTTGGCCAGAGACTTGCGGAACTCCTTTTCTTTTCCCTTTGAGACCTGCTCCACGATCTTGTTGTCGATCTTGTTGAGGCTGTCTATATGCTGGTCGTCAAGCCTGAACTGGCCGATGCCCAGGATTCTAATTATCATTTATTTCAGCTCCTTGATCTGAATATTCATCTCTGCCTTCATTCTGGCAAGATCATCATCGACGCTGCTCTTGGCTTTAGCCTGGGCTATCTCCCGGCCAAGCTCGTCTCCTCCGGAGTAATCGGTGATCGTCCCGCTTTCTAGGAGGTCGTCCAGGGCGGCGGAGCGAGCTTTCATGTTCTCTGTCTTCTCCTCTGCCTTCTGCACGGCCATGCCCACGTCGGCCATCTCCTCGCTGATTCCAGTTACCGATTCGGTGATCCTCACCTGGGCCTCTGCCGCGGAGTACTGGGCTTTGATAGATTCCTTCTTGGTGCGGAAGCTCTCCACCTTGGTAGCCAGGCGGCTCTCGGCAGCCACCAGCTTCTGCTGCTGCTCAACTAAATCAGCTATCTGCTGGTCGAGCGTCTGCATCTGGCCTTGCAGGGCGGACTTGTTCTCCAGGGCTTTTCTGGCCAGGTCTTCTCTTCCTGCCTGCAAGGCATCTTTAGCTTGAGAGTCCAACTTGTCCAGGTTCATCTGCAGCTTGGCCTTTTGCATCTCCATCCTCTTCTTGGAGGTGGTGACCTCGGCCACGCCCCTCTTGACGTCTTGCAGCAGCTTGAGCTGCTTTTCATAGGATAGGTCCAGGGTTTCCCTGGGGTCTTCCATCCTACCCATGATCTTTTCCATCCTTGCCTGCACCACGGTGCTCATGCGATCTAAAAAACCCATATTTAGCTCCCCTAATTCTGAATGGTCAATGCGCCTTTAAGCCGGCGCAGTGGTTATATTAATCTGGGCTCGGAACTATTTATATCCTTTTAATTTTCTTCCTGCTCTGCCCTCTTAAGAGCGTTTTCTCCCGCCAGGCTGTAGATCTCCTGGATCAAGAGACTCAAATTGCTCCTGCCTATAGAAAAGGGCGAGTCTCCGAGCTGCTTGAGTTCGCAATTCCAGATCAATTATTCCAGATCTCTGTTGGAATTTGGGCTGTTGAGCACTATTGAGAGATGAGACTGCAACCTTGGCTGGAAAAGACTTTATACAATGAACATATATAATTATTGATAATTGAGGTGATCTCAGTGAAGAGCCCAATTCTTCTGGGACTCCTTTTGTCTTTCGCTCTGGTTTTTTCAGGCTGCATATCGACCTCAGAGGATAAGCATGAGAAAATAACCACTCTGAGAATCGGCTACCAGCCCAGCACCCACCAAATAGCAGAAATGGTGGCCAATGATCTGGGCTGGTGGAAGGACGATCTTGAGCCATTCGGAGTAAAGGAGGTCCGTGAATTCGGATTTCCCTCTGGGCCTCCGGAGATGCAGGCCATGATAGCAGGAGAACTGGATATTGCCTATGTGGGCACCTCGCCGCCAATAGCTGCCATATCTCAAGGCCTGGATGCCAGGATTGTGGCCGCAGTAAACATCAATGGCTCAGACCTGGTATTGGGATCTGATGTGCCATACCTGGGTCCAGAATCTCTGGCCAAAATGAAGATCTCTACATTCCCTCCTGGATCGATTCAGGATATTATATTGAGCAAATGGCTGGCGGAAAATGGGATTAATGTCTCGAATTTGAATATCACAGCAATGGGTCCGGGAGATGCAATTTCAGCTATTATGTCGGGCAAGGTTGACGCTGCGTTCCTGCCCCATCCCTCCCCGGCTATAATCGAGATGGCGGATAAGGGGAGATCTGAGGTGGCCTCGGGAGAAATGTGGCCCGGCCACGCCTGCTGCAGCCTGGTGGTCAGCGGCAATCTGATCCGCAATCAACCTGATCTGGTAGAGCAGATAGTCAAGATCCATATCAAGGCTACGGAGTATGTCAATACTCATCCTGCCGAGGCGGCACGCATCTATGCCAATCACACCGGCCAAGATCTGAAGATGGTAAGATACTCCATAAAGACCTGGGACGGCAAGTGGATAAGTGATCCTCACCTGCAGATCCCGTCCACCCTTGAGTACATCCAATGCTACCGCCAGCAGAACCATGAAGCACAGATGCTGACAGAAGAAGATATCTTTGACACCAGCTTCTATGATCGGGCAGAATAGCTAAGGCCGGAATTTCATTGCAGGGAGGGCATCTTCCCAACTTTTTCTAATCAAAAACAGCCTGCCAAGGCCGGCTATCTCAAAGACATCTCTTACCACCGGTTGAAGCGATATCAATATCATCTCCCCATCCCTTTCCTTGAGCATCTTTTTTCCGGCCAATAGAACACGCAGACCGGAACTGCTTATGTATTCAGCATCAGCCAGATCCATAATTATCCTTGAGTTCTCATTTATAGCTTTATAGAGAGCGCTCTCCAGGTCGACTGAATTACTTGAGTCAATTCTTCCCGATATTGCCATCAGGCAAATGCCTTGTATGTCTTTGACTGTTATCTTCATAATTATCAGATTTCCATTGAGAAGCAATCCACAAATTCAGGCTTGAGCATTGAATTTATCAATCGCCTCTTCCTGGTCCAAAGAGATGGAGAAGATCCTATCAAATCCGGTCATCCTAAATATATCTCTCACAAATGGCTGCAAAGAAGCCAATTTTATCGATCCTTCCCTCTCTTTTTGTTTTTTGAGAGCTGCCAGGAGAACCCGAAGCCCCACGCTGCTGATATAGTCCACTGCAGCCAGATCAATGAGGATCTTTTTTTTATTATGCTCAATCACATCGTTCAGCTTTGCCTCTATCTCCTTGGAGCTGATGCTATCCATCCGTCCGAATATCTCAATTATATAAACATCATCTTTGCTCTTGGTCGATATTTGCATTTCATCCCGCCTCCTGATGAGCTCCTATCAACGGCCTGTCTTTTATCTTGATCAGCTTTAGTCTGTTTTTTCCCGTCTCAAACTCATACCTCATCTCATCAGACAGTGACCTCATGAGATGGATTCCTAATCCTCCTATGGGCCGCTTCTCCAGGTCAGCCGAGAAGTCCGGTTCTTGGAATCTGGTGGGGTCGAACGGGGGAGCATCATCTTCTATTGTGACCGTGAGACGGCCTTCTTGAAAATCAATTGCAATCAGAATGGCACCGTAAGCTCCGTGATATCCATGTCGGATGATGTTGATGAAGGCCTCCTCCACCGCTAGCTGCATGTCAAGTATCTGTTTTCCGGCAAAGCCTGCTCCGGACATGACCCTCTCCAGCTCCTCGCTTACCCTGGGGATCTCTTCATCCCTTGAATGAACCGAGATGAGACTGTGCTCTTCCACTCTAGGGCTGGCTTTGAGCACTACCAGGGTGAGGTCATCGTTCTGCTCTCGATCTCCTCGAAAGGCCGAGACCTCTTCAAGTATCCTGGCCATGATTTCCTCAGCCGGCGACTGGCAGGTCTTGCTTACCGCCCCTATGAGCCTTTGCATTCCAAAGAGCTCTCCTCTGGTGTTCATGGCCTCGGTGACGCCATCGGTATAAAAGACGGCTACATCGCCTGGCATGAATTTGATGGTTTGCTCCTCATAGGAGACGCCCTCTTTTGCCCCCAGGGCAATGCCGCAGGCCCTCTCTTCCGCATACCTGCAGTCCATGCTCTTGAAGATAAGCGGTGTGGGGTGCCCGGCATTGGCATATTTTAGGGTGAGGGCCTCTCCGTCCAGAACTCCGAAAAGCAGGGTGACGAACATGCCCGCTGTGGCATCGGATGCGATCATATTATTGGCATTTCTGAGCACCTCGGTGGCCAGGGACTGATGGGCGGCACTGGCCCTTATGATCATCCTGGATAGAGCCATGAACAGGGCAGCAGGTATGCTCTTTCCTGCCACGTCTGCTATTACCAGGCCATGACCGCCGTGGGGAAGAGTGATAAAGTCGTAGAAGTCGCCTCCCACCTCCATGGCAGGAATGGTCACTGCCGCCACCTCGAAGTTGGCTATTTCCG
>NOLC01000227.1 GCA_002256595.1 Methanosaeta sp. NSP1
AGGCAAGGGAGATCCTGGATTATTTCGGCCTCGACTGCAAGCCTCTTTACGACGACGGCGAGTTCGTGCCAGACGGCTCGCGGGTGCTCTGCATAAGCGGAAGCGCCAGAGCCATACTTCAGGCGGAGAGGCTTACCCTGAACTTTCTGGCTAGAATGAGCGGTATATCCACAATAACCCGGCAGTGTGTTCTCTCTGCCGGGGGAGCGGTGCGCATAGCCGCCACCCGTAAGACCACGCCGGGATTCCGGGCCTTTGAGAAAAAGGCCGTCTTTCTGGGCGGGGGTGATCGGCACAGGTTCAACCTCTCCGATGCCGTTCTGATCAAGGACAATCATATCCGGATCCTGGGGCTGGAGGAATGCCTGCGTCGGGCCAAGGAGAATGCCAGCTTCACCAAGAAGATAGAGGTGGAGGTGGAGAGCCTGGAAGACCTGCTCATAGCGGCCCGGGGGAAAGCGGACATCATCATGTTCGATAACATGAGCCCGGAGACGATAGCGAGGGGAGTGCATCTTCTCCGGGAGCAGGGGCTTCGGGAGCATGTGATTCTGGAGGCCTCGGGAGGCATAAGTCCCAGCAATATCCCGGAGTATGCTCGCAGCGGAGTGGATGTTATATCACTGGGAGCCCTCACCAGAGATGCCAGATGGATCGATCTGAGCCTGGAGATAGAGCTCTAAAATAGGGGCAAAATTCAAATCGTTAAAAAGTCAATAGCCGGATCGACAGTTATTGTGATATACAATTATGGAGTCTTGGGCATGAAAGCTTCCTCTTATCGGCTGGGTTTGATCTGTCTCTTGCTCTATGTTCTACTGATTGGGTCAGCCTGTGCCGCAGAATCTGATGAAGAGGATGAAGATGAGATCACATTCAGAGATTTCAGCCTCAATATTGGTGACCGCGTCGACCTCGACGATTATCAGATGGAGCTCATCGAAATACAATCGCTCCGGGATGGATTGGTGGTGATGAGAGTCTCCCGGGTCGGCGGCTCACTTGACGAGCAGAGAGCCCTTCTCCTGGACAGCCCCAATAACTTCGACGGCGGAGCGGAAAAAGGGGGCGTTACCATTACCATTACCGATATCTTCGATGAGCAGTCGGCCAGGGTCAGGCTGGAGTACGAGCAGAAGCTGGGAACGCCCAGAAAGAGAGCCTCAGACCGGCCTGCAGCTATGCCGGAAAAGCCGGAGCTATTGGTGCAAAAGAGCTTTGATAGAAATGAGATGCATGTGGGAGACGAGGTCAAGGTCACCATCACCATCAAAAACACCGGCACAGGAACGGCCAACGACATAGATGTGCAGGATATACCGCCCCTACCCGAGTTCACTTATATCGCAGGCTATCCACCCAAGATAAAAGAGACCCTGGACTCCGGCCAGTCCGATTCTGCGGTTTATATCTTAAATGCGGCGCGGGAGGGCTCAGTCCAGATTCCGGCCGTGGTCGTCAGCTATGCAGACAGTAAGAAGAATTCCAAGTCGAATAGTTCAGAGCCATTCAGCATCATAATCAGACCCAAGAGCAAGGCGGATCTGGTTATAAATGTGGAGGACACTCCACCCCTGGTCTTGGACGAAGAGGGATTGCTCAACATCAGCATATCCAATCAGGGGAGCGCATCCGCTACCAGGATAGAAGCTACGGGAGAGGTCAGCCCTTCGGATGGGCTGGAAATAAAGGGCCTGGATAAGAGCTTCTTTGAGATTCCTCCTGGGGATGCAGCCAATTTCTCTGCCCGCATTTCCGGCCATAAGAGGGGGATCTACACCATCCGGCTCAAGGTCAGTTACGATGATGGAGATGGATCGGTTATTCGAGAGGCAACCTCCAGGGCAGTAGTCCTGAAACGAGAGTATAAATATCAATATTTGCTAGTTATTATCCCAATTATCATAGTCTCGGCCTGGATCTACAGGCGACACCGAGAGTATAAATATTGAAAGTTAGACCTATAACAAGATGATGTGCATCGCGATCATAACTACCAAAATTATCCAGCTTTATTAAGTGAGATAGGATATCATGCTTAACGTACTCATGCTCGGCGTAGGCCAGTGCGGCAATCGGATACTGGATGCGATGAACAAGGAAGCCTTTGGAGGCGGTGGGGCCTCCAAGCTGGCCAAATACTATCTGCGTCCCAAATTTCCCAGTCGAGTGGAGACCCTGGCTATAAACACCGCGGTTAATGATCTCAAAGAGCTGCGCTTCACCACGGCCAAGGATCGGCTTCATGTCCCCAATCTGCATGGCGTCGGTGCCAATAGAAATGTGGGCAAGCAGGCCTTTATGGAAAATCGCGATATGATCATGGGCGAGATCGAGAAACGGGGCGACTTCGATATAGCCTTTGTGATCACATCTACCTCCGGCGGAACCGGCTCGTCCTTCTCCCCTCTGCTCATCAATGAGCTGAAGAGGCAGTACAAAGATATCGCCGTGATCACTGTGGCCATCCTGCCCTTCCGGGAGGAGGGGTCCATTTACCTGCAGAATGCTGCCTTCAGCATGAGGGAGCTGATGGAGGTGGATGCAGAAGGCATCATCCTGGCCGACAATCAGTATATGAAGAGGTTTAGCGGAGATATCGCCTCGGCCTATGACAAGATCAACAACATGATCGCCCAGCGTCTGTTATTCTTGATCGAGTCTCTGGATTCAGAAATGCTCTCGGTTACAGACTTAGGCGACTTCAAGACGGTGATGAATGGGGGGCTACGAATCGGCACCATGGGATTTTATCAGGCTGATAGCAAGAACCTCTCCATCAGGGATGCCATAGAGAACAGCCTCAAGCCCGGAAATCTGCTCTATCCGGCCAATGTGGCGGATGATGCTGCTAGGGCCATGATCATCATCCAGGGATCCCGGGAGCACCTGGATGTGGATGAGATCACCAAAGCGGTGGAGAAGCTCTCTGCCAGCGCCGGACATGTCTTCAAGGGAATTATGGTCAAGAAGGGCCGGCCTAAAATCCTATCTGTCTTCACCCTTGCCAGCGCACCGGAGCTGGAGGGCATTTATGCCCAGGCCGCCCGGGCCATGCAGGAGGAGAAGGAGAAGAGGACCCGTGCCCGAAAGCAGCTTGATGATGCTTTCGCCCATATTGAAGATTTGGAAGAGATTTACTAGAAACAAAGCCGTATGCCAACACAAAGAGATACAGGAAGAGCGGTCAACAACCGCAGAGCAGAATCTCGGGATTTAAAATCTTAAAAGAAGGTCAGGTGCTTATCTGATCTGCCCCGAACCCTTTCTTAACCAGGATCTCCTTAATTCTTTGAATATGATTGCCCTGTAGCTCAATCAGGCTCTCCTTGACCGTTCCGCCGCAGGCCAGCTTGGATTTAAGATGGGTACAGAGCTCTTGAAGGTCGATCTCGTGAGGATCAATGCCTTGGATCACTGTCACCTCTTTTCCATACCTGCGCTTCTGCACTTTTACCGCTATCCTTTGCTGCTCTTTGGCAACCTCCTCGCAGATGCACAGCTCCTGGGGAAGGCCGCATACGGTACACATTTGAGAACTCATTTGGTGGCAGTTACCTCCGCAACTTATCTTCAATAAGGCTGATTATGCTATTAAAATCTGATGGTGGCCGCCTTTCAGGTTTTGGATCGCCCTCTTCTCTTTATTTCACTCAATTTTCTATAGAGTATATCGGAAAGGAAGATCAGGAGAGCGGCAGCCAGAAGTATGTCCCTTCGAGAGAGCCTCTCCTGTACCGTCCTGCTGCTGACCGCCCTCGCCTCGGCCAGGAGGCTTCTCTTGGCTTCCTCTTCGCTGAACACCTTTCCTCCTGCAGCAATGATCAGCTTTGGCAGCTCGGGATTATAGCCTACATCACGGTACTCCAGGGGATAGTTGACCGCCAGCCCGTAGCTGCCGATGTAGTAGATGCCCGAGCTGTTGGGGGTGAATGTGGCGGTATATCTGCTATCCCCTACCTTCTCCACCTCGGTTCCGGAAATTACCGGCCGGGCATCGCTATTTATGATGACTGACAGAGGCGTGCCCTGCCAACCGTCTTCGGCCTCCACCCTTCCTTTCTCGGGCCTGGGATCCCCTATGGCCCAGTTGAGGGTGGAGGAGATCAAGGCAGAGTTCTCCTTGGTGTAAAGAGAGCCGGCCCAGATATTGCCGTTATCCGCAGTCAGAGATGCCACCCGGCCCAGGCCGTAGCGCCAGACGGTCAGGACCGGCTTGCCATCGGCGAGAGCCACCAGACGCTCTGCTCCTGGCCTCGGGGTTACGTCGTTAAATCCGGTGACTGTGGCGTTCAGCTCCAGTCCGGCTGTTATATAGTGGTTCTGGCTCACGGTGGTGGCGGTGTAAGCGGCGATCTGGTCCGGAGAGGCCGTCTCCTGCGATGCAGAATCCTGAAGGGTGGTGGTCAGAGAGTCCGGATAGACGAACTGGGAGAAGTTGGATCCTGTCTGGGCGGCCAGATCACTGAATTTGCCGGTCATGCCCGGGAAGGCCTGCACCTGAATAAGACGGGTATCTACATTCATCTGGCGGAGCAATTGGATGGACCTCTCCATCACCTCCGGATAATTGTAGAGGTTTCCGTCCGAAAGCACAAACAGCTCACCCTGGCCGCCGCTTGAATTGAGCATATCCCAGGCCAGCTCCAGTCCTCGGTCCAGATGGCTGTTCTCCGTGCCCGTTGGACCCAGGGCCATGATCCTCTCCCCTATGATCTCCTGTGAGCGGGAGAGGGGCAAGGGATCGAGCACATCATAGGCCTTGGTGCCGAATACTATCAGACCCACCTTGTAGTCCCGGAGGTGTGGGGACTTGAGCAGCTCCACGGCCAGAGCCTTCTCATAGTCCAGCAGGGTGGTGCCGTCTCCGGTCCGGGCGGTGAGGAGGGAGAAGGATATGTCCAGGACTACCACCAGAGTTTTTCCTCCCTCAAAGATGCTGGGCATGGACCGTACCGGCAGATACCTCTCCAGGCCGGAGCCCCGGTAGCCCCCCAGTTCAAAGGAGTTCTCGCCGCCCACCACCACCAGGCCGCCTCCATCGCGCACATAGCCTCCCAGCCGGTCCAGATGGGATCGATAGGGGATGTCGTCCAGGACAACGGCCTTATATCCATCCAGGCTTTCCGGCAGCTCTGAGGAGACTGTCAACCGGTAGAGGTCATTGAGGTTGACCGCCAGGGGCGAGCTGATGTTGGTTACCAGGAGGACCTCCGGCTTGGGCACGACATAGACTGCCTTCTGGTAATTGTCGTTTATGGGCTGGCCGTCCGGGTCAATCGAAGCTCTCAGGATATGGTTTCCCGTGGTCAAGAAGGAATGGGAGATCTTGATAGAAGCGCTGGCGTTGGAGGAGAGGCTGTCGCTGTAGATCGATTGCTCGTCGGCGTAAACGGATAAAGACCCGTTATATCCTCTCGCCGATCGCACGACTACCCGGAAGGGATAGTCCCCGGCCAGGACGGCGGTGTTGGTTCCTGAGATCTCCACGCTGGAGTCATCCCTCTCAGGGACCAGAGAGAGGGCAAAGGCGGTGGCATTGGAGGCACTGGCCAGAGCCAGAGAGTCGGCTAAAGGCCTGCCGCTATTGCTGTAGCCGTCTGTGACCAGGAGGATGCTGCCACCCGGCAGGGCATTCTGGACTATTTTGTCACCCAAGGCCGTTGTCTCCCCGCTGAAGCTGCGAACCGGGGCATCGGTCCAGCCCCTTATTCTTTCTGCCATAAGCGGATCGAAGATTGCCATGGACCCCGTCTTGTCGTCCAGGATGGTGATGCTGGGCTGATCCGAGGTGACGGTATGGGTCTGCACAAAATAGGGATTGGCTGCCGCAGCTATGATCAGACAGAAGGCCAGGAGCCTTGAGGCGGCAAACAGCCTGTTCCTGGACCTGTGGATATAGATCGCTCCCAGCAGCATTATGGGCGCAAGGGCCCAGAGCAGATCCGGATTTGCAAAATAGAGATCCTCTATCATGCCTCTCTCCTCCAGCGCATGACCGCCAGCTCCAGGAGCATGGCCAGAGCAGCCAGGACGATGACCCAGTGGGAGAGATCCTTTTCCACTGTGGTCTCCCGGCTGACCTCCTTGAACTGCCCGGCCTCTACCTCCTGGCTCCTCTGCAGGGACGACTCTTTTGGATCATACATATTGGCGGCTATGGTCTGTCCCTGGTAGCGATAGATGCCCACCTGGTCCAGCAGCAGGCTGCTGGCTGTCAATCTTGTGGAAGGCGTCTCTATCATAGCTCGTTCACCCAGGTGGACCGTCTCTCCCGTCTTGCGGTTGGACTGGATGGTGTCAGGCACATCTGTGATCCAGTTGACTGTCTTGTGCCAGAATATGGGATACTCCGGCCGCAAATGAAAATCGGAGTCCAATTCCAGGCCGCTGTAGACCACGGTGCCTTTGCCCAGACGCCAGTAGGAGAGGATGGGCCGGCCATTGGCCTCCACCATGGTGACAGAGCCCCTTCTTGAGGCTGCCTTGGGATAGCTGAAAATGCCTATCTCATTGAAATGAAGTCCCTGGGCGAAGCCTCCGCTTCTCACCCAGAGGCTGGCCGGACCGCTCTCCACTCCCTCCAGGCGCACGGGAAGATACTCTGGACCCTCTGCCCCGCCGGAGGCGATATAAATCACTTTGCCTCCATCGATATACTGATTGAGTTTGCCGTCATTGGTGGCGTTGCCGGATACGACCACCAGATCGTGGCCCTCCGGCTGGCCGACGGTCGTCACCTCCACATTGGGAAGGGAGCGCAGAGCAGCCAGGGCCGGGCCGTCCTCTCCCAGATACAAAACCCTCTTTTTGCCCAGAGCCGGGACATAAACATAGGCATGGTTGTCCCAGGAGATGGCATCATCGATATCCAGGGAGACCTCATTTATTCCGGGATAGGCGGTGGTGGAGAGGAAATAGTCCTCTCCGCTCCCCATCTGAACCGTGCGGCTGGCCTCGCCGCCAGGGCCGCTGATGGTTATGGGGACGGATCTGGCCGGGCCGTAGTTGTGAATCAGGGCAGTATGGTTCACATATCCCGGTCCGAGCACATCCCAGGCCTCGGTCAGAGCTACGTTCTCCCCAGCCTGGCGGGCATCGGCAAAGACTATGCTCAGTCGACCATCCGCCTCAAGGATCTTGCGGGTGGCCCCGGGATCGTCTCCGGTCCAGCTATTGAAGTCAGAGACCACCAGCATATGTCCTCCCTCTGCCGTCAGCAGACCGGCGGCCAGGGTCATGCCTCCTGAGAGGTCGGACGAGACTGCTTTGGGCTGGAAGAGCCTCAGGGCATCCCTGGCCTCATTGGGGCTGCCCTCCAATAGAGTGGTCTGGGGAATGATGCCCGCCAGGACCAGGCTCACCCTCTCATATCCCGGCAGATAGGGCTCTATCATCTGCAATGCCCTGGAAGAGGAAGCCTGCATGCTGGCCGAGCCGTCCAGCACCACCACCAGATGGCTGCTGGCCGCCCCCTCCTCCGTGGTGTAGGGACCGGCTGCCGCTATGGAAAGGGCGCAGAGCACCAGAAGCTGAACCCAGAAGAGAGGATCGCTGATCAGGCGGCTCAGCACGGCAGAGCGCTTTACCTCGCCCTCCGGCAGGAATTGGGTGGCAGAGAAGCGGATCTCCCTGGGCCGGGGGCGGATGAGGTATATCAGTATCAAGGGAATGATCGAGACGAGTCCCAGAAGGGCGGCGGGATTGCGGAAGGGCATCTGGAGGACAATTAGATTCAAGAACTATGAAAAGGTTTGCGCAGGCCATAAATAGAATTGATGATAAGCCTAATCCACCGGTATTTCCTAAATTGAGGTTTGGTTATGGTCGGCGCCATGGAAATCTATATGCTTTTGCCCAAGACCAACTGCAAGAAGTGCGGGCTTCCCACCTGCATGGCTTTTGCCGTGGGACTCTTGGGAAGGGAGAAGAAGATCGATGAGTGCACTCCCTTGATTGAGGAGAAAAAGTACGAGGCCAAGCTCAAAAAGCTGCGAGAGGTGATTGCGCCCCTGGAGAATGCCTCGGAGACGGGCCTGATCATACATCCGGAGAAGTGCTTTGGCTGCGGCAACTGCGTTGTGGCCTGTCCGGTAAATGTGGCCGCGGACCCCACTCACTGCGGAGTGGGCCTGGGGCCGGAGAGCGATAAAGTAATTCTCAAGGTGGAGGACGGCGTGGTGGTCTCCAACAACCTACAGGAGTGCCGGCGCTTCGGACCGAATAAGATCCTCTGCAATGCCTGCACTGCCACCTGTCCCAGCAAAGCCATAGAGTTCGTATGAGGATGAGTGGAAGGTGATAATTATGGCAACATGCACGGGATGCTCGCTTCTCTGCGAGGACATTGAGGCGGAGTTATCGGGTGGAAAGCTATCCAAGGTCAAAAACCTCTGCCGCAAAGGGCACGGCCACTTCCAATCCGCTTTCAGCGAGAGGACGGTGCCCATGATCGATGGGAAAAAGGTCGATCTGGATCAGGCCATAGCCCGGGCGGCGGAGATCTTAAGAAGCGCCAAGAGCCCGCTCCTGTTCGGCTGGTCCAACTCCACCCTGGAGGCTCAGAATGTGGGCATCAGCCTGGCGGAAAAGCTTGATGCGACCATCGACGATACATCGTCCTTCTGCCAGGGAATTTTGATGGAGCGCATACTCTCGGGAAGTATTCCCACCTGCACATTGGATGACGTGCGCAATTATGCCGATGTCAGCATCTTCTGGGGAGCAGATCCATCCAGCAGCCATCCTCGCCATCTCTCCCGCTTCTCCTACTATCCCCGGGGAGATAAGAGGCAGAAGAGCTACGAGGAGGAGAGGACCTGTATGGTGGTGGACGTGAGGATGTCGGCGACAGCCACATTATGCAAAGACTATCTATTCCGGGTCCCTCCGGGAGGGGACGCCGAGTTCATAGAGGCGATACTCTCGGTGCTGGAGGGAAAGATTCCCCGCCTGGGGGACAAGAAGAAGATGATCGAGCTGGGAGGTCTGCTCAAGAAGGCGGAGTGGGGAGCCATCTTTCCCGGCCTGGGGATGATTTATTCCCTGCAGGACAATATGGAGGTCTTTGAGAGGCTCATAGCCAGGCTGAATGAGATCACCACCTTCAAGGTGATACCGATGGCGGGGCACTTCAATATGCGGGGCTTTAATGAACTGCTGAGGGAAAAGACAGGCTACATCAATCGGGTCTCATTCGAGGGCGGCGCAGCATCCCACGGGCCGGAGAATAGCGTGGTGGCCGCAGCCAAGACCTGCGATGCAGCACTGGTCATAGGCTCGGATCCGCTTTCCTCTCTGCCTTTTGGCACTGCCAGAGCCCTGGCCCGACTGCCTCTCATAGCCATAGATCCGCGCCGCTCTCTGACCACGGATGCAGCAGGTGTGGTCATTCCTGCCGCCATCTCCGGACTGGAGGCTGGGGGGACGGCTGTGCGCATGGACGGGGTGAAGATCAAATTCGAGCCCATCATAAAGGCCGATCTTCCCGCAGATGAACAGATCTTGAGCCGAATCATGGAGGCGATCTGAAATGGTCGGATTAGAGGTCAGTATAGTCACTGTTCGTGACATCTTCCAGGACGAGGCTGGCAGACACAGCCGATTCTCGGAGGAATACAGGAGCAAAAGTGCAGTGATCATTCTGGACCGGCAGGATCTCGGCAGCCTGGGGGCCAAGGAAGGGGACTTGGTTGCGGTAGAAAACGATACAGGTAGCGTGATTGTGGCGGCAGTAGCCTCCCATGACGATGCCCACCCCGGCCTGGCCATAATGTACAACAGCCCCTGGTCTAATCAACTCGTACCTGAAGCAGTATGCCAGAGCAGCATTCCCGGCTTCAAGAGCATCAGGGCCACTGTCCAGCCGGCTGAGGGCAGTGCGGCAGTCACAGATATATCCGAGATCTTCTCCCGGATCAAGGGATAGCGGGGCAGGACATGAATCTCATTTCCATCTCCGATCTATCCCGAGAGGACATCCTGCGACTGCTGGACAGTGCCGATGCCTTTCGGGCCAGGCGTGGCAAGCACGGCTCCCCGCTTCAGGGCAAAAGCCTGGCCATGATATTTGAAAAGCCCTCCACCCGCACCCGAGTCTCCCTGGAGGTGGCAGCGGCAGAGCTGGGCGCCCATCCTCTCTACCTTTCGGCAGGCGAGCTGCAGCTAGGCCGGGGGGAAACCATATCCGACACGGCCCGCGTTCTATCCCGCTATGTGGCAGGCATCACCGCACGGGTCTACTCCCACAGCACGGTGATGCAGCTTGCTGCTCATGCCGACGTGCCTTTGATCAATGCCCTCTCCGACTGGGAGCATCCTCTGCAGATCCTGGCCGATCTGCAGACGGTCCGACAGCGCTTTTCCCGGCTGGAGGGGCTTAAGCTGGCCTGGATAGGGGACGGAAACAATGTCTGCAACTCCCTTATTTTAGCAGCGGCCATTCTGGGCATGGAGATCGTCGTGGCCTCGCCCCTGGGCTACCAGCCCAGGGCAGAGATACTGCAGCAGGCTCGCCGGCTAGGGGGCAGGCCGGGTGTGGTGGTCGAGCCGGCTGAAGCCGCCAGGGATGCTGATGTGCTGGTCACGGATACCTGGGTCTCCATGGGAGACGAGGGAGAGGAGGCGGAGAGGCTGCGGGTCTTCGGCAGGTACCAGGTCAATTCCGATCTCATGAGCCTGGCATCCCCTGAAAGCATAGCCCTGCATTGTCTGCCAGCCCACCGGGGCCAGGAGATCACAGATGAGGTCATGGACGGGCCCCAGTCTGCGGTCTTCGATGAGGCGGAGAACCGGCTGCATACCAGCAAGGCGGTCATGGCCTGGCTGATGGGATAGTGAAGGGATTGAGGATCTCTGCCTCAAATCCTGAAGGGATCGCAAAGTTCTAGTAGAGCAGAGTTCTTTTATGTGGCCGAGCCCCAGAGGAGGAGGCCACAGACGCGGGGGTTGCCAAGTGGTTAAAGGCGCAGGGCTTAGGACCCTGTCACGAAGGTGTTCGCGGGTTCGACTCCCGTCCCCCGCACTAAATTATTTTTATTGATATCGATTCCTGTCTGGTACAACCAGCCGCTTCAATCGCCATTATGAGTTCTTTGCATAAATATATTCTCGATACATTAGTGCCAGCCCTGCAACCATTAAACCTAAAATTTTAATGTAGTTTAAAGTCCTGATGATCTCTCGGAATCATGAAAATTCATTGCCCCACCATCTCATCCCTGAGCATCGTGCTTTTCCATTTCTGGCACACTGTTTGCACCAGAAGCGCTTGGCAGCGATTCTCAACTACGGATAGTGTCTGATATGATGATACTGCTAAGGAGATATTGTCTGAGATCTTCCACGCTCGTCCAGCGGATGTGGAAGAAATGATCCAGAGACGGCTGGAGGAACGGAACTGGCATGAGGGACGCAAGGTCTGTGGCCTACAACATTCTGCCTGGGTGAGTAGCTATGGGCCGGAGCTTCGAGAGCATTTGAATGGGCGTGATGTTGGTCTCGGCCGGGTGGCTTAGGGCTAGCTAGGCATTGAAGAAGGAAGACCAGAGTGCGCGCCCAGCCCAGGGTCAAGGTGCCTTGAACTAATCCTTATCTTGTTCTTGGAATAATGCATCAATTTCCACGTTCTTTGGGGCAAAATGCACCGAGCGTATAGCTTC
>NOLC01000213.1 GCA_002256595.1 Methanosaeta sp. NSP1
CCCACTTTAGGTCACAAATCCTGGAAGGCAAAATGTGATCTGCACCCATCTCAAGCATCTTGGCAAACTGCAAAGCAAAGTCGTACCTTGAGACTCTGGTAGCTCCGGCCAGGTGGTAGACCCCATAAAGTCTCCGATCCGCTGCCTCAAGGACCATTTTGGCCAGATTGGTGTTAAGTGTGGGGGTAGTTAACTGATCAGTGACCACAGGAACCAGCTTGCCGGATTTTAGTCTCTCAATCAACCATAGGGCAAAATTTCCCTTCCCGCTGGCGGGCCTCTTGCCATAAATCACGCTGGATCTGGCAATGCAGCCATGGCAAAATTCCTCCCCCAGGAGCTTGGTGAGGCCGTAGTTGCTCACTGGATTTGGGGCATCATCCTCCCTGTACAGTCCCCGGCTTCCATCGAAGATGTAATCTGTGGAGATATATATTAGAAATGACCCGGCTTTTTTGGATGCCTCAGATACGATCCGCGTCCCTTCAACATTCATCTTATATGCCAGCTTTTTCTCCCTTTCGCATCTATCCACGTCAGTAAGAGCTGCACTGTGAATTATGATCTCGGGCTTGATCCTCATTACCGTTTCAGAAATTCCTGGTCCATCCAGAAGATCGAATTTAACCGCTTTGCCAAAGGCAGGCACATTATGCGCATATCCGGAAAAGACTTCATCTCCTCTGGACTGAGCCATCTCTGCAATCTTCCCTCCCAACAGACCGCTTCCACCAGTTACCAATATCTTCATCAATTTCACCAGGCTAGCGTCCAGGGTGCAGGATGCAGGACTCTTTCATCAACGAGAGGGCGCCACCATGGCTCATTCTGCAAATACCATCTCACTGTCTTTCTGATTCCGTCTGCAAAATTCTCCTGGGGATGCCAATGCAGCTTGGTTCTGATCTTGGTGGAGTCCAAGCTGTATCTGGCATCATGGCCCGGCCGATCCTCTACAAAATCTACTAGTCTTCTCCTCTGCGGCTGAGATGTTGTAGATCTCGCCTTTTCGGCCTCGCAAAAGGACGGCCTGCACTGCCCGGCAATGGTCGATAACATATATCCAGTCCCTCACATTCTGCCCTGTGCCGTAAATCGGAATCCTCAGGCCGCTTTTCGCCCTAAGTATAGTCTTGGGAATCAATTTTTCCGGAAACTGATAGGGTCCGTAATTATTGGTGCATCTGGTAACCATAGCCTGAAGACCATAAGTTCGAGCATAGGCCTGGACAAATACATCTCCTGCTGCTTTGCTGGCGGAATAGGGTGAAGATGGCTTCAGAGTGCTCTCCTCGGTAAAAGATCCACTCAATATATCGCCATAAACCTCATCGGTGGAGATCTGAACAAACCTGGCTGAAGAGTTATGATGCCTCAAGGCCTCCAGGAGATTGAATACGCCTTTAACGTTGCTGTGCAGAAAAGAGTCCGGCCTGGCAATGGATCTATCCACATGAGTCTCCGCGGCAAAGTTGACTATGGCATCAGCATCTTTGATCAAGCCAGCAATAAACCTGGCATCGGCAATGTCTCCCTTGCAAAATGTATATCGCGGGTTTTCATTAAGGTCCAGAAGGTTTTCAGGATTTGATCCCAAGCGCAGGTCATCAATATTCAATATCTGGATGTCGTCATGCTCATGGAGCATCAGCCGGATAAAATTGCTTCCTATGAACCCCAGACCACCCGTGACGAGCAGTTTCATCAAAATCACAATGAGATATCGGAGTTATCGCCGACTATGAATCTGTTGCCCTTGGGCAGAGCTATTCCTTCTCGAATCCTGACATTTCTGCCTATCATGCTTTCTACGATCTTTCCTGCTTTATTTATCGTGCTATTGTCCATTATGATGGTGTCCTCCAGCTCGGTTCCAAAGATCCGACAGTCATCTCCCACCGAGGTATAAGGGCCTATGTAAGAGTCACTTATCACACTGCCTTTTCCAATTATGCAGGGCCCTTTTATTGTCGATCTCTCAATCAAGGAACCTTTCTCGATAATAACTCTGCCAATTACATGAGATTCATTGATCTGGCCCTCATTGCAGGCTGAAATATCATCCAGTATCAAACGATTAGCCTCCAAGATATCCTCAGGCTTGCCTGTATCTTTCCACCATCCCTCTACAAGAGACGCATCAACTTTGTATCCTTGTTCGATGAGCCACTGAATAGCATCGGTTATCTCCAGCTCATCCCTCCAGGACGGTTTTATGGCACTGCATGCTTCGATTATTGAAGGCCTAAAGAAGTAGACGCCCACCAGGGCATAATTTGAGGGAGGAACCTTTGGCTTCTCCACCAACTTTCTGATGCTCCCATCAGGGTTAAGATCTGCAACCCCGAAGCGCTGAGGATCTTCAACCCTGGTTAGCAGGACACTGGCATCGCTCTTCAGCCTTTGAAACCGCTCTTTGTGCTGCACTATGCCGTCTCTTAGAATGTTATCTCCCAGGTACATTATAAAATCGTCATCAAGAAATTCTTTGGCAACCAGTATGGCATGGGCAAGCCCTTTGGGATTGCCTTGATATATGAACTCTATCGGCACACCCCAGGATCGAGATTCGACGGTATCTATAACCTGCTCTTTATTAGGACCCAGTATGATGCCGATTTCATCGGCTCCTGCTTCAATCACATCCTCGATGGCATAGAAGAGAACTGGCTTATTGGCTATTGGTATGAGCTGTTTTTGCTGAGAGAAAGTAAGAGGACGAAGCCTGGTGCCGGAGCCACCGGAGAGTATGAGAGCCTTCACTTAATACACCTCAATGGGTGAATGGATGCTCCTTCGCTAAAAATATATGCCCTTCGATCATCAGGAATGCTTTTTCTATCTCAAGGCCCGGGATAAATGACCTCGATGTTGTCCATATTGAGTATCAGCTTTCGCAGCTCCTCACAGTTTATGGCATGCTTGAATTCACTGCACATCTTTACCCTCTCGGACAGGTCCACAAGCTCTTCATCCTTCAAATAGTAGCCCATCCTCTGGGTGATGTACTTAAGGGCCTTGGATCCGGTGTGCTTGCCAATGATTATGTGTCGTGCTGCGCCCACCATCTCCGGGGAGTAGAGCTCATAGGTTCTGGGCTCCTCCAGGACGGCTGCAACATGAATCCCAGACTCGTGGGCAAAGGCGTTAGTCCCCACCACCGCCTTATTCCTGGCCACTGGTACTGCTGAGTAGGTCTCCACCAGCTTGGAGAGGTCCTTTATCTTGGTCATATCATACCTCTCCTGGCCGTAATGAAGGCGCAGAGCCACCAGAAGCTCCTCCAGAGGCGTGTTGCCGCTTCGTTCACCGATACCGTTTACCGTGGTATGAAGCTGTTTGGCCCCAGCCTCAGCTCCGGCCAGGGTATTGGCCAGAGCCAGTCCCAGGTCATCGTGGCAGTGCATGCATATGGGAACCTTTACCGCCTTTCTCAGCTCGCTGATCATGTAATAGGTTGTGCGCGGATTCATAATGCCCACGGTGTCGGCCACGCTGATGTAATCGGCATGGTACTCCTCTGCTTTCCTATACAGCTTCTTCAGGATTTCAAAATCGGTGCGCGTGGCATCCTCAGCCGAGAAGCGCACAATCAGGCCATGATCCTTGGCATACTCCACCGTCTGCAGGGCGCAGGATATGGCCTCTGGGCAGCTCATATGCAGCTTATGTTTTAGATGAAGGTCGGAGGTGGCTATGAAGACGCTGATCATATCCACGCCGCATTCCAATGCCGCATCGACATCCTTCTTGACCGAACGGGAGAGAGCCGAGATCTTGGCATCCAGACCCAGATTGCAGACCTCCCGCACCGCATTCATCTCCGCCGCGGAGACCACGGGAAAGCCGGCCTCTATGACCTCTACTCCGATCTCGTCCAGCCGCAAGGCAATATCCAGCTTCTCGTCCGCCCTGAATACCACTCCCGGCATCTGCTCGCCGTCACGAAGGGTTACATCGCAGATCTCAATGTCCAGGGGAGGCGTCCCGGCCGGGGCCAGGAACTGATTGAGGGAGTAGTCCGGCATAGCATGCTAATTGTGAGGATTCATTACATAAATCGGTTTCGTAGGAAGCCCTCTTCCGCCTGGAGCGGCTGCAGCTCTAAAGGGCGGATCTATCCGGGAAGCTTTGCAAAGCGCTCCAGTATCCAGCGACATCTCACCTCAGGATGAAATAAAAGGCCGAAGGTGGGAAGGCATTGGTGCTGAAAAGCCAAGGCCGCATCTCCTTGTCCAGCTAAAAGGATGAATCCCTCTGGAAGAGTTGCAGCATGGTTATGAAGCTGAAAGACCTCCAGGATTCGGGGCTCTCCCAGGATGCCGCTCTCCTGGCGGATCTCTATCTCAGTTAGGCCGATAGCAGGGCAGGAAAGAATGGATCCGCCATAGACGGCAGAAATAGCCTGCATACCGGCGCAGATGCCCATCAAAGGCTTTCGGAAGTCTTTTATCCAGGAGAGACTCCCCAGCTTGTGCAAATAGTCATCGTCCTTCAGAGCCGTTCCGCATAGAATGATCTTTTCAGAGGCATCGATATCCTTCGGCGTGATCTTGGAATAATGCAGGATATGAGAGCCATATCCAGAATCCTTTAGGGCTGCTCTGATGGGATGGACGAACTCATATTCAAATAAGCTGTCTGAAGCAGCGCATAGATCTATTAAGAGAATGCCGCCGCGGTCTTTCTCTGTCCTTGCCGATTCTTGCAGGAGGCGAAAGTGGCCTGCAGGCTGACCGGATGGCTCAGGTTTTCTTTTCCCAGCTGTCTTATCTGCCAGGCGAGCTTTTTCTATAATGAACCGGCCCCGGTGGCCGGCATAGATCTGCGATGCCTTCAGGATCTCTATTCTCTTATAAAAGAGGGGGCCATCCAGTACCAGTGTCTCCAGCTCACCGCCCTCCCCCGAGGGATTGATCTTATATTTCTTCTGCAGCGACTGCAGGATCTGGATGCGCTCTTCGCTTAGCATGGCGCCCAGCCAGGATTGGTCAAAGGGGTAGGCATAGACGCCGGAGATGATAACAGAAAAGCTTTCCTTGAGAAGCAGGCGCAGATAATCGATCTGGTTTATCTGCCAGAGAGGAGAGCAGCACCAAAGGCCCAGTTCGCGGCAGATCCTCTGCACCCGGGCTGCCTGGTAGACCGACTCTATGGCCCCGGTTACTATTCCCTCGATGCCGTATCTATCCCTGGCTGCGGATATGGCTGCCGCCAGATCCTGCAGCTCTTCTTCTTTTCTGCCTTTTGTCGTCCAGGAGAGAATGGGAATTTCCATAGCCCGGGCCTGCATATCCGTGCAGCGGATGTTAGGGGTATGAAACATATAGCTATCCGGGTTCTCGGAGAGGATAGTTATCAGGCAGGCCACCTCATCCTTTTGCATAGCCAGGTGGCAGGCGAAGACTGAGTCCTTGCCGCCGGAGAAGAGCACCCCAAATTTCATCGGACCGAATGAAAGATGATGCCGGATAAAAAAGATGTTGAGCCCGAGCTTCGATCTAATCCAGATCCAGCATACTATAAATCTTCTTCATATCCAGATGGGCAGCAGTGGCCCTTGCTAACTCGGCAAAGCCGTCTGATTGCAGTGCATCACCCTCAGGCGCTCTTGGATCAAATTCAGTTTCCGCCTGCCCGCAGGGCTCATTTGTTCCATTGCGCTCTCTTTTGCGCCGGCGAAGAAAATCGAGAAATGCAGCCCTGAAATTTTGGTTATCGAAGAGACCATGCAGATAAGTGCCCATCACAATTCCATTGCTTGAAACTGCCCCGTCATCTTGGAAGGCGCTCTCTTCACTGGGGCTGGTCACTCCCATATGAATCTCGTATCCTTTGACCTTCTGGCCCCGGATGGGCTCCAGTATGGGTCCGCCGCCGGTAACCGTCTTCTCCACCTGCACCGTCTTCTTCTCATACAGGTCGAAGCGGGTTATTGCATCCAGCAGGCCCAGAGCCGGAACTGAGCCGACTGTGTCCTCAATGCCGCAATCTATTATCTCCCGGCCCAGCATCTGGTAGCCGCCGCATATGCCCAAGACCGGCGTGTTCTCCAGAGACCTGATCTGCCGGTCCATGCCCTTCTCCTGCATCTCCCTCAGATCGGAGACTGTGTTCTTGGTCCCGGGGATGATCACGGCATCAGGATTGCCCAGCGGCTCCGAGAGGCCGACATATCTCACATGAGCCAGACGCTCCAGCGGCTCAAAGTCGGTGAAGTTGCTTATGCGCGGCAAGCGGATCACTGCTATCTCCAGGCTTTCGCCCGCTGGCATGGATTTCTTGTCCCCCAGTGAGACTGAGTCCTCGGAAGGGAGGGCCAGGTCGAGGTAGGGGAGGACCCCCAGAATCGGCACGCCTGTCATCTCTTCCAGCTTTTCAAGGCCGCTGCCCAGTATGGCCGGATCGCCCCGGAACTTGTTGATCACCAGGCCCTGTACCAGTGGCCGCAGGTCTGAGGGAAGTAGCTCAACGCTGCCAAAGAGGCTGGCGAAGACGCCTCCCCTCTCGATATCGCCCACCAGGATGATGGGAGCCTGCAGGAGGCGGGCCACATAGATGTTGGCTATGTCTCTGTCGAAGAGGTTGATCTCCGCCGCGCCGCCTGCCCCCTCCACTATGATGTAGTCGTATTCCTTTTCCATTTCATGTATGGCCTTGTCCACCACATCTTTTAGGGGCTCTATATCCTGGTAGTATTCCGCAGCCGACTTATCGGCTAGCGGCCGGCCCATGACTATGACCTGGGAGGTGCGGTCCCCTTTGGGCTTGAGCAATATGGGATTCATGTACACGGTGGGCTCCACCCTCGCCGCCCAGGCCTGGACCGCCTGGGCTATGCCCATCTCCCCTCCGGAGCGGGTGACCCAGGAATTGAGGCTCATGTTCTGGGACTTGAAGGGCGCTACCTTCAGGCCACGATCGGAGAGCAGGCGGCAGATGGCGGCAACAAGAGTGCTCTTGCCGGAGTGAGAAGTGGTGCCGAGGACAACCAGGAAGCGGGACATGGTAGGGATGGTGGCGTGCAAGTTTATTTGCCTTTTGGAAGGTAGGATTTTGTTTAAGGCGGATAGAAATAACCATATGCAGAGAAGAGGTGGTTGTTGAGACGCAGAGGAGAATAGATGCTCTGAGATTTAACACCTAAAAATATTTCAATGCAGCGCCACCTCAAACTTCCATCCCAGCGCCGCCGCCTTGGATAGGGCATCATCCGACTCCTTCTTCAGCCCCAGCCTGTAGAGGACCTCTCCCTTGAAATGCCAGGCCGCAGGATCCGAGGTGTTGATCTCCAGCGCCTCCTCAAATGAGGCCAGAGCCTCTTCATATCTGCTGAGTCGATTAAGGGCAATTCCCCTGTAGATCCAGGCGGGAATATGAGACAGATCGATCTCCAAAACCTCATCGAAGCAGTCAATGGCCCGCTCATATTGCCCCAAATTTATGTATGCCAGCCCCTCATTAAACCAGGTCCTGGTATCGCAGGAGTCTATCTCAATAGCCTTCTCATAAGAGCATATGGCATCCTCGTAGCTCTGAAGCTGGGAGAGGGCATTGCCTTTGTTGTTCCAGGCATCAAAGTAATTGGGATCTATATCCGTAGCCCTTTCAAAGCAGTCCACGGCATCATTGTATCTATGCAGGGCAGAGAGAACATTCCCCTTGTTGTTCCAGGCCATGGCATTGTTGGGATTGATGGCAATGGCATGGTCAAAGGATTTGACCGCCTCATCAAAAAGCTCCAGGTTCTTGAGAGTCACACCACGATTGTTCCAGGCATCGGCGCTCTCCGGATCGAGCTCCAGGGCTTTATCAAAAGATCTCACCGCCTCTTCGTACTGGCCCATCTCATCCAGAGTAAGTCCTCTGTTGTACCAGGAGGAGGCATTGCTCTCATCCAGCTCCCTGGCCTTATCAAAGCACCTTATGGCCTCGCCATAGCGGATCAGCCTTTTTAAAACAATTCCCTTATTATTCCAGAACTTCGATCTATGAGGATTCAGCTCGATTGCCTTATCATAGCTGGAGAGAGCCTCGCTATACCGGCCCAGCTCATAAAGGCAGACGCCTTTGTCAAACCAAATGGAACTGTCGGAGGGATCTATCTTGAGGGCATTATTGTATGACTCTATAGCTTCATCATGCCGGCCCAGGAACTTGTAGAGCACCTCTGCCCGGGCGCACCAGCCGGAGAAGCTTTCCGGCTCGATCTTGGTGATATTATCAAAGCAGATAAAAGCCGTTTGGTACTGGCCGAGCTTTCTCCGCAGAAGCCCCTGGTTTTGCCAGGCTCTGGTGTCCCAGGGTTTGATCTTAAGAATTGCCTCGTAGCAATCGATGGCCTCTTCATACCTTCCCAGCTTATCCAGGGTCACGCCCTTGTTATTCCAGGCGTCAACATAATTTTCATCCAGCTTCAATGCAGCATCAAATGATTGAAGCGCGTCCTCATAACTATTCAGCTTATACAGCGCCAACCCACGCTCATACCATGCCTCAGGAGCAAGAGGGCTCATGGCCGTTGCTCTTTTGTAGTAGTAGGCAGCGTCCTCCAAACGCCCCTTTTTATAGTGCTCTGATCCGGTCTTGAGGAAATAGGCGGCAAAATCGTCTCTCACTGGAACCGGAAAGCTGCCAGATGAGCTTCCTGATGTGGGAATGGCGAGTGGCGCCATGGCGTCTTTCATTGCCGTTATCTTCTCGGTTATCGTGACAAGCTCATCACCGCATTTGATGTGCTGCAAAGCCAGGTATTTGCCATAAAGAGCTTCTTTGAAGCTGGGATTGATTTCAATAGCCCTGTCAAATGACTCTGCCGCATCCTGATAGCAGTAAAGGTTCCCCAGAGCCACACCGCGTCCCACCCAGGCATCGATAAAAGACGCATTTATCCTTAGAGCACTTTCATAAGCTGATACTGCTTCTTTATATCGGCCCAGCTTGCTAAAAGCATTGCCCAGGCCCTGCCAGGCATCTATTAGGCCTGGATTTACCAATAGAGCATTCTCAAAGTCGCTGGCCGCTTCCTCATATCTGCCGATTCTATAAAGGACATTGGCTCTGTTCTTGAGGGCTTTAAAGGAGTTGGGATTTATCTTTAGAGCTTTATCATAGGATGCCAGAGCATCCTCGAACTGTCCCATCTCAGAGAGCCCCAGACCGCACTCACACCAGTAGGCATCTATAGAAGAACTGGTCTCCTCCGCCTTATCATAGACATTTACCACTGGATAGATGGAGGAGATATTGGAGATATTCTTTGCCGATTGGCCTCTTTCCGGGGTCGGTTCTCTATGCGGTGATATGTCTCTTTCATGAGCAGCACCATATTTGTGGGGAGGGCATTTTCTTTCCGGCTCTTTTAGAACTCTCTTTCTATTCTTTGGCCTTCTCCCCAGCTTGATCAAGATGGATCGCCATTGAGACCCTATTTCTGCAAAAAGAGGTTTTTTATAATTTTCATCAAGATGTGCCAATTGATCTTCAATTGCCATTGCTATGCGAGAGAGAGAGAATGCTGACAGATCAGATCGCTCGGCGGAGTTCATGGCATTACCAAATTAATAATTTAGTAAAGTTCTTTAAAGTATTAAAGTCTTTTGCTATTAATATTATGATAAGATATTTGATCCATAAGACTTACGTCTCTGAATATTGATAATCTGAAATAAAAGAGATATTAACCCTTCTGGGGTTTAAAATAAAATTACTGAGATATAGACATTGGAGCCATCTCACCTCTAATGGCAGCAATCTTGTTTGCTGCGTTCTTCCTCTCGGAGAAGGTCTGGAGGTCTGATGAAGCGATATAGCTTGAAAGCCTGCCCTTGTATCTATCATCTGGATCAATGCTGCTTAGTATAGGTTCCAGCACGCCCTCATTAGACCATCTCTTCAGTCTGGCCCTGACCGACAGATATGAGCCATATCTGCGGGGAATCTCCGACCAGGTACATCCGGTCCCCAAGACATATCTTATGCCATCTATAATTCTCCGATCCTCCATTCTGAGCTTGGCATTATAGGGCTGTGGGGGAAGATACTGCTTGATATAGTTCCACTGCTCGTCGCTTAGCTCGGTAAAGTTATCCAATCCTCTCTCAAGATATTTATTTACCAGATCCAGGACCATCCGGTGATCCTCTGCTGGAAAGCGAGTAGAAACGGAAAGCTCCACCTTGCTCTCGAATATACCTTCCGGATAAATGCCATCGCTCTGATCAGTCCCCAATGAAAACAGATTGGGATAGGCCTCATAACGCCAGCCTGGCAGCCGCTCGCCCTCATGCCCCAATATTCTGTAACAGAACCAATCATTGACCTCGGGATGGTTATTGATCCTCTCTCCCAGAGATCTGACCATTATAGTAAGCAGCCGTTCCACATCTTTCATAGAAAAGAATTCGATCCAGATTATTCCAGGCTCATTTTCCTGGCAGGAATTGCAGGTTTTTATCTTGTTCTCCCATAGGGACATGAGAAGGGGAGCTATGGCCTCATCTACCTCAATGTAATCCTGCTCCCCCGGATAATAAACAGTGGTCTGGTTGTGATCAAAACTAATTTCTATTCCCCCCTTCATTTAGAGCATGATATGCAGCCGATCTATTATTAGCCAACATATATCATATTCTTGCGATTTTGAGCTCCCTCCGCAAAGCCAACTCTTGATCTCCGGCCAATTGCTATTTTATACTGATCGTTCAATCTATAAAAGGTTTACTAAAATAAAGACCATAATGTAGAATTATTTCAGAGAATTAGCCGACCAAAAATTTTATAATTAATATATGATCGGAAGTGCCTTGTGGATTTGCGGATAGAATTTATAAGCAATTCTGAACAGCCGATGATCTTTATGCAGCCATAATACGTCAGCAGATTGATATCCTGATGGTTGTCACCTTTAGAAACCGAATTCGTTTATCGCCGAGGACGATTTCGTCTTTGCCGCAAGGCTTTCATATCCCCTCCTGGAAAATATGGGATGTGAATGCTTTTAGCGGGCTTCATGATCGGATAAGACAGAATCTGAAGGATGAGTCCATACTCCAGCCGACTGAGCCCCAGGAGGAGGCCATACCTGCCATCCTCTCCGGAGAGAATGTTCTGCTTATCGCCCCCACCGGCACGGGAAAGACCGAGGCGGCCAGCCTTCCCATATTCCATCGGATACTGGAGAGCGAGCGAAAGGGCACCCTGGCCGTTTACATAACCCCCCTGCGGGCCCTGAACCGGGATATGCTGCGCCGCTTTCATGAGTGGGGGCAGAAACTTTCCATCTCCGTGGCTGTGCGGCATGGGGATACCAGCCAGTCCGATCGCAGGAGGCAGGCATTGCACCCGCCGGATCTGCTGATAACCACGCCGGAGACATTGCAGGTGATGCTCATGGGAAAGCGCCTTCGCAAGAATCTCTCTACCGTCAAGATTGTGGTGGTGGATGAGATTCACGAGATGGCCGCTTCCAAGCGTGGATCTCAATTATCCGTTCTCCTGGAGAGGCTGGCTGAGCTGGCGGGCGACTTTCAGAGGATAGGGCTATCAGCTACAGTAGGCTCTCCTGAAAGTGTGGCCAGGCTGCTGGTCGGGAGCAACAGGAGCTACAAGATCGTTCAGACTGAGGTTAAGCGGTGCAGCGACTTCCTGGTGGTCAGCCCAACTCCTGGCAGAGCTGACCATGCTATGGCTGGTAACCTGGAATGCGACCCCCGCCTGGCGGCTCAGATCCGCTTCATCAAAGAGACTGTTGCCCACAGAAAGTGCCTGATCTTCGTCAACACCAGGCAGGCGGCTGAGGTGCTGGGCTCGCGCTTTCGGCAGATGCATGAGCCAATCGGAGTGCACCACGGCAGCCTCTCGGTGGAGGCACGGGTGGAGGCCGAGGAGGCTTTCAAGGCTGGAGAGCTGCAGGGTCTGATCTGCACCTCCTCCATGGAGCTGGGGATAGATATCGGCGACGTGGACCATGTCATTCAGTACAGCTCGCCACGCGCCGTCTCCCGCCTTTTGCAGCGGGTGGGACGGGCCGGGCACAGGATCGGCCTGATATCCTCCGGGACCATCATCGCCACGTGTGCCGATGACGTAGCCGAAGGATGCGCCATCGCCCGCCGGGCGGCGGCTGGATTGCTGGAGGAGATCAGCATTCACGAGAAGCCTGCGGATGTCCTGGCCAACCAAATCGTGGGCCTGGAGATGGATTTCTGGGAGATTCCTTTTGATCGGGCGCGAGGGATAATAAGCCGGGCTTACCCCTTCCGTGAGCTATCCGGAGAGGAGATGGCAGGAGTGGTGGCCCAGATGGAGGACAGCCGGCTGGTGCGACTGGGCGAAGAAGGAGTTTTGCAGAGGACAAAAAAGGCCCGCCAGTACTACATCGAGAACCTCTCCATGATCCCGGATGAGAAAAGGTTCAATGTTTATGACATGGTGGGCAGGAGGTCGGTGGGAACCCTGGATGAGGCCTTTGTGATCAGCTTCGCCCAGCCGGGGGCCACTTTCGTCACCAAGGGAGAGATC
>NOLC01000236.1 GCA_002256595.1 Methanosaeta sp. NSP1
AGCCTCTGAAAGTCGGCCAGGCTCCTCTCAAAGTATCTGGCGGCAAGCTCACTCTCACCCATGTCGGCATAGATCCGGCCTATGCTTCCCGTCATCTGGGCAATCCCTAGGCTGTCCCCATCTTCTTCAAATATCTTCAGGCTGCGCTGAGCATGTTCTATGGCCCGGCTATAGTCTTTCACCTTTCGGCAAGCCGATCCCAGGTTTCCCAGGACATGGGCCAGGCTGATCCTGTCCCCTTCCCTAGAGAAAATAAGAGCCGCCTCCTGGTAGCAGGCCAGGGCCCTGCCGATGTCTCCCTGATCGGCATAGGCCTGACCCAGGTTGTTCTTTAGAATCGGGCTTAAAACCGGATCATGGCAGAGAGATATAGCCCTTCTGTATGTATCTATGGCCAGGATGTAAAGGCCGGCCTGGCGGCAGATATCTCCCAGGCGCTTCAGCTCATAAACATCTTTGAGATTATCAGAAAGCTTTCGGCAAATGCCCTCCTCGATCCTTCCATCGAGGCTGTCCTCCAGCAATCGAGCCACCAGCTCACTGCAGCACCCTTCAATGGTGTTGATATCTATTTTTTTGAGAGAACCAATCCCTTTGGAAAAAGAAGCATAGATTTCCTGGAGAACAACTAATTGATCCATGGCTTATGATATAACTTATATCTTTATATAGTTTTTGAAACATCAAATATGGGGGATTCTATGCCTGATTTAAAATATCAGCCTTGAAGAAGCCTTTTATACCTTGGCTGGGAGTGGTTTTTGGAGAATACTGAAAATGGAGTTCACTCAGGCGGCCAACATCAAGTCCCGCGTCACCAGGCTTTCTGTGCAGGGCTCACTGGAGTCGGCCATGTCGCGGCTCAAGCTCATACCCCGGCCTCCTCCCAACGGTGTGGTCCTGTTCATAGGTGCAGTGGATGCCGGAGCCAACAAAACCGAGATGTACAGCGTGGCACTGGAGCCTCCCGATCCCATTGTCACCTATCGCTATCATTGCGATTCCCAGTTTCTTTTAACCCCCCTGGAGGAGATGCTGGCGGACAAGAAGACCTTCGGGCTGATAGTCATCGAGATTGATAGCCATTCATGACTTCTACAAGAGGGTGGGCGAATCGGCTACGGAGGCATTCCTGGCCATTGATACCAAGGACCTGCAGGGCATACTGATCGGTGGTCCCTCGCCCACCAAGGAGGAGTTCATGGAAGGCGGCTTTTTGCATCACGAGCTGCAGCACAAGGTCCTGGGTGCTGTGGATGTTTCTTACACCGACGAGTCCGGGCTGTACGAGCTGGTGGACGCTGCCCAGGACCAGCTTTTTGAACTGGAGCTCACTCAGGATAAGGTGGTCATGCGCCGCTTTATGAAAGAGCTGGTATCGGAAAAAGGGCTGGCCGCTTATGGTGAGTCTGAGGTCAGACATAACCTGGAGCTGGGGGCAGTGGAGGTCCTGCTGCTCTCGGAGGACCTGCGAAAGACCAGGACCAAAATAGAATGCACCAACAGGAGCTGCGACTTCTCCGAGGAGCAGACCCGCACCAGTGCATCTTCACTACCGGGAAACTGCCTTAAATGCGGCAGCGCCCTGGCCGTGACAGAGGAAGAGGATATCGTCTCTAATCTATCCCAGCTGGCGGACAAGAGCAGCGCTACGGTCAAGATCATCTCCACCGAGTTCGAGGAGGGGGCACAGCTCTTCAAGGCCTTCGGCGGAATTGCGGCCATCCTGAGGTACAAGACCGGCCACATCTAGGAGCGATGAGAACGATAGAGATCTTTGTCAGCTCACCGGTGCGGCCCACCGAGCGGGTGGATAGGGTGGTCTCGGCCATTGAGAACATCTTTCCCGGTCTGGTCATGGATATTCGCTCTGATAGGATAGAGGCCTATGACGGGCCAGAGTCGCTGCGGGTGATTCATGAGCTCTTGCGAGGGCAGAAGATTCTGGATGCCGCCAGATCGGAGATGATGCGGGGACTGCAGGGTGAGGCCACCAGCTTCCGGCTGAACAAGCAGGCGGCTTTGATGGGAATTGTCAGCTTCCCGGCGGAAGAGGAGCCTTTGGGCTCTCTTCATGTCAGAATCACCGGCGGGGAGAGGGTTATAGACTGGCTGGCCCCCCAAACCGAACAAGGGATTCCTGTTATGGAGACAGATCTGGCCGAGCTGAAAGGATCAGGAATGGACGGTCTGAAGAGGATGGAGAGGCCAGAAGGCGATGAGGGCGGGGATGTTTAGCTTCTCCTCCAGCAAGCTGGTGGACCGGCCCTTCGACTGGGCTTACCAGCTCAAGGATTTGGGCTACAGCGGCTGGGAGATAGTCAACGAGGGACGGCAGAAGCTGACGGCCGAGAGCCTGGTGCAGGCCAGGGAGATAGTGGAGACAACCGATCTGGTCATCACCATTCACCTGCCCTATTCCGACCTCAATCTGGCCTCGGTCAACCAGCCCATATGGGAGGAGACGGTACGTCAGATGAAAAGCTGCCTGGACCTGGCAGGCGAGTTCTCCCGTCTGGCGGTGCTTCATCCCGGTCACTTCTCGCCCCTGGGAATGCATATGCCCGATGCAGCCTGGTCCCAGAGCATCCTGGGAATCCAGCAGGTCTCTGATCATGCCGCCGAGCTGGACATGAAAGTGGCAGTCGAGAATATGGTCAACATGCCGGCCATACTGGGCCGCAGGCCGGAGGAGGTCATGGGCATAATTGAGACTGTGGACCGGGAGAACGTGGGCTTCATCTTCGATGTGGGCCATGCCAACACCAATGGAAATGTAGAGGATTTTCTGAAATACAGCTCCAGAATGATCCACGTTCATGTCCACGACAATCACGGGGACAGAGACGAGCACCTTCCGGTGGGAAACGGGACCGTTCCCTGGAAGAAGGTTGCGCAGGCATTGCGGGATTATGAGGGGCGCATAGTCACTGAATCCCGCTCTTTAGAGGAAGGGCAGAGGTCGGTGGTGCGCCTGAAGAAGTTGATGGGCGTCTGAGGATTATGGCTACGGTCCTGGAGAGCATTTCTAAAGGCATGCTGGAGCAGTTCGAGAGCAAAGATAGAGCCAGAGAGGAGGCCTTTCGCCTCTCCCGTGAGGTGGTCCGTCTCTGCTCATCATCCATTCGATCTGTGCACCGGGGCGAATTGGAGCCGGCCCGGAGGCTGATGGGAGAGGCAGGGGCGGGCCTGGACAGGATTCGAGAAGCTCTGAAAGATCACCAGGACATTCGTTATGCTGGGTTCGTGGATGTCGCAGAACAGGAGTATGCTGAAGCCAGAAATGTCTATTCCATCACCACATGCCGGAGAATTCTTACTTCCGAAGAGGTGGGCGTGGAAAGCATCAACTACCTGGCGGGATTGGGGGACGTCAGCGGTGAGCTGCGCCGCCATATTCTGGACCTCATCCGGGCCGGACGGGCTGAAGAAGCCGAGTACTTCCTGGAGGTGATGGAGGAGATCCACCACCTGCTCATGCTCTTCGATTACCCTGATGCCATCACCCGGGGGCTGCGGCGCAAGAGCGATCTGGCCAGAAGCATGCTGGAGAGGACCAGGGGAGATCTCACCAATGCCCTGGAGCTGGCCAAGGTGAAAAGGCTCTTTTTGCAGGCTGAGGTGACAAGGAAGATAGATAGTCCAAAATAATTTTAGGTAAGAATAGTTTGATCAGTAAAACAATAAATTAATTGAATAGATCATTGGTTTGCGGAGCTAAAAAAGCATGAAGTTTGATCCCAGCTTGATTAAAGAGGCTGCCAAGGAGGATTTCGATAAAGCCTGGCAGCAGGGGAGGGATTATCTCGGTCGTCCCTCCATGAATGGGAGATATCCCAGGAAAAGCTATTCATTTGGATCGGTTCATCCCATATTCGACACCATCCAGAAGCTGCGGGAGGCCTACGTTCGGTTAGGCTTCTCCGAGGCCATGAATCCGGTGATTGTGGATGCATCCGACGTCTACCGCCAGTTCGGGTCCGAGGCCCTGGCAGTTTTGGATCGCTGCTTTTACCTGGCCGGGCTTCCCCGGCCCGATATAGGCATGTCCGAGGATAGGATCGCCCAGGTCAATGGCTTGCTGGGCCGCCAGCTCTCCGGTGAGGAGGTGGAGGCTCTGCGCCAGATCCTGCACGGCTATAAGAAGGGCAAGGTGGAGGGAGACGATCTGGTGGGTGAGATCGCTGCCGCTTTAGGGGCTCATGATGCCCTCATCTCTGTGGTTTTGGAGAAGGTCTTTCCCGAGTTCCGGGAGCTGAAAGCCGAGGCCACCACCAGGACATTGCGCAGCCACATGACCTCAGGCTGGTTTCTCTCCCTATCCCATCTTCACCACCGCAGCCGCCTGCCGGTCAAGCTCTTCTCTGTGGACCGCTGCTTCCGCCGGGAGCAGGCGGAGGATGCGGCCAGGCTGATGAGCTATTACTCGGCAAGCTGTGTGATCATGGACGAGGATGTGAGCGTCGAGGACGGCAAGGCGGTAGCAGACGGCCTTCTCAGCCAGTTCGGCTTCGAGAAGTTCCAGTTCCGGCCGGACGAGAAGAAAAGCAAGTACTACACCCCAGGAACCCAGATCGAGGTCTTTGCCTATCACCCCGGCTTGGTGGGGTCGGCCACCAAATACAGCAGCGGCTGGGTGGAGGTGGCTACCTTCGGCATATACTCTCCGATCGCCCTCTCCCAGTATGACATACCTTATCCGGTGATGAACCTGGGGCTGGGTGTGGAGAGGCTGGCCATGATTTTGCATAACTCCCAGGATCTGCGGGCTTTATCCTATCCCCAGTTCCAGACGGAATGGTCTCTTTCCGCCCGGGAGATGGCCCAGATGATCACTGTGGAGAAGAGCCCGGCCAGCCCCGCCGGCCAGGCCATAGCCGAGGCCGTGGTGGCTGTTTGCGCCGAGCAGGGGGATGCGCCCTCGCCCTGCGCCTTTAGTGCCTGGGAGGGAGAGCTCTTCGGCAGAAAGGTCAAGGTATCTGTGGTCGAGCCGGAGGAGAACACCAAGCTCTGCGGCCCGGCGGCCCAAAATGAGATCGTGGTCTACAAGCAGAACATCATGGGCATTCCCAGAACCTCCCGCTGGGAGGAGGCCTTTGCCGAGGGTGTCACCACCGGCATCAGGTACGTAGATGCCTTTGCCGCACTGGCCGCCTACGAGGTTGAGGCGGCGACGATGGCCGGCAAGGAGTCGGAGACGAGGGCAAGGATAGTGAGAGCCCCGGGAGACATCAACATCAAGATCCATCCTGCTCTGGAGAGATATATCACCAGCTACAAGCACAAGATGGACCTGAGGGGACCGGTCTTCACCACAGTGAAGAGCGAGATCCTGGCATAGGGGATGCAAATGAAAGACGTCTCTGCTAATGCCGATGCCAAAAAGGTCGCGGGCGAGGCGGCGGCGGATCTGGTGAAGGGCGGCATGGTCGTGGGCCTGGGCACCGGATCTACTGTGGCCTGGACCATCAGGCGGCTGGGGGAGAGGACCAGGGAGGAGGGGCTGGATTTCCTGGGCGTTCCCACCTCCTTTCAGGCCGAGAGCCTGGCCATAGAATGCGGCATACAGCTCACCACCCTAAACCAGAATCCG
>NOLC01000030.1 GCA_002256595.1 Methanosaeta sp. NSP1
AAGATAGCGGCATCTGATGCTCCGGAAGAGGCCATATTGCTTTGCGAGTCAAGCCACCGGAAATGAGCTGTCTGAAGCGAGCAGCTTGATGTGAGCTGCCCTCATGAGCTGTCTGATCTGAGCCTCCACATCTGCCTGTCAAGGCGCCATCATCTCTTTCTCCAGCCTTTTTATGGTATCCCTTAGCTGTATGGCCCTCTCGAACTCCAGCCTCTCCGCTGCCTCCCTCATCTCCGCCTCCATCTCTATGATCACATTGGGCAGGTCGGACTTGGGAATATGCCTGATGTCGGTGATCTCCACCTCTTTTTCCCGGATGGGCTTATTGATGGTCTTCGGCACTATGCCGTGCTCCAGGTTGTAGGCCATCTGCAGAGCCCTTCGCTGCTCCGTCTTGTCCATTGCTGACTTAATAGAGCCGGTGATGCGGTCGGCATAGAGAACCACTCTGGAGCCGGAATTGCGGGAAGCGCGGCCGATGGTCTGGATCAGGCTCTTCTCATCCCGCAAGAAGCCCTCCTTGTCTGCATCCAGGATGCCTATGAATCCCACCTCGGGGATATCCAGACCCTCTCGCAGCAGATTGATTCCCACCAATACGTCGAACCGGCCCAGCCGCAGCTCCCGGATGATCTCGGTTCGCTCCAGGGTATCGATATCCGAGTGCAGATAGCGGGCCCGGATATCATTTTGGGCCAAAAAGTCGGTCAGCTCCTCGGCCAGGCGCTTGGTGAGGGTGGTGACCAAAGCCCGATCTCCGGCGGCAACAATCTTGCGGATCTCGGCCATGACATCTCTGACCTGACCATCGATGGGCCTGATCTCCACCAGAGGATTAAGCAGGCCGGTGGGCCGGATGATCTGCTCCACCACCTGGACGGAGCGCTCCAGCTCATATTGGGCCGGCGTGGCGGAGACGAAGATCACATTTCTCATGTGTTTCTGGAACTCCTCAAAGCGCAGAGGCCGGTTGTCGTAGCTGCTTGGCAGGCGAAAGCCATAGTCCACCAGGCTCTTTTTTCGAGAGCGATCGCCATTATACATGGCCCGCAACTGGGGCAGGGTCTGGTGGCTCTCATCTATCACCAGCAGGAAGTCATCAGGGAAGTAGTCCAATAAGCAGTATGGCGCCTCGCCGGGCAATCGGCGATCGAAATGGCGGGAGTAGTTCTCGATGCCCTTGCAGCTTCCAGTCTCGGAGATCATCTCCATGTCGTGCATGGTCCTCTGCTTGAGCCGGTGGGCTTCGATCATCCCCAGTTCCGGCAGCCGCTCTTCCAGCTCAGCCATAATGGAGTCCATGGCCGCCTTCTGCTCCTCTTCAGGAATGACATAATGCCGGGCCGGATAGATGAAGAAATACTTGAGATCCTCCTTGACCCGGCCGGTATGCCGGTCCACCTCACTGATACGGTCGATCTCCTCACCGAAGAGCTCTATTCGGATGATGTCATTGAAGTAGCCGGGAACCAGGTCGATGGTGTCCCCTTTGACCCGGAAGCGGCCGGGAGAGAGGTCCAGGTCGTTTCTCTGGAAGAGTATGTCCACCAGCCTGGTCAGGATCTCCCTCCGGGATATCCTTTCACCTGCACGGATCTCAAAGCCCATCTTCTGGAAGTTCTCGGGATTGCCCAGGCCGTAGATACAGGAGACGGAGGCCACGACGATCACATCCCTTCGGGAGAGGAGGGATGCAGTTGCCGCCAGCCTCATCTGCTCGATCTTGGGATTGATCAGAGCGTCCTTCTCTATGTACTGGTCTTTGGAGGGAATGTAGGACTCCGGCTGGTAGTAGTCATAGTAGGATACGAAGTACTCCACCCGGTTCTCGGGAAAAAACTCCTTGAACTCATTGTAGAGCTGGGCGGCCAGGGTCTTGTTGTGGGCTATGACCAGGGTGGGACGCTGCAGCCTCTCTATGACATTGGCTACGGTATAGGTCTTGCCCGAACCGGTCACTCCCAGGAGGGTATGCAAGTTATCCTTTTGCCCGACATTTGCCGTCAATCCCGAGGTCAGCTTCTCTATAGCCTGGGGCTGGGAGCCGGTGGGCTGGAAGGATGAAGCCAGATGGAATTCCTGCAAATGAGTGTCTTGGGTGTGATATAGATTTCTCGTCATATGGGGGTGATGGCAGCAATGACACATGAAGCTATGAGCTTTTTGCCCCCTTTAAAGTCTTCAACAGCAAAACTTAAACGTTAACATAGCGCATATAGTTTTTATGAAGCGCATCAATGTCATGGTCTCCGACGAAGCAAAAGCAAAGCTGGTAGCTTATCAGAGGCACTTGCGCCTGACTACACAGGACGAAGCCCTAGATAGGGTCCTTTCACAACTTGAAGTGCCAAGTGAATGAGATCACGCTAGTTAAGTGCTCATTATCCTTCGAATAGCTTCTTTCAGCTCCGGAAGAGTGCTGGTTGTGTAGATCATTTCGATGTCCCCTCGCTGGTGGTACTCTACGATTTTTTTAAGATCGCTTAAACGTCGATACCACCCAATGCCGTCAGTTACGAAAAAGTAATGAGCATCTTCATCTTTTGTTCCCAGAACTTTGAGGATGTCTCCAAGCACATCGGTTAGCTTGCTGCCCGTTGCCTCATATCCCTTGTCAGCGACAAATTTTGTCAACGTATCGTAAGCAGGTCCTACTTCACTGTACGGACCGACGTAAAGACAGGTTGCGAACTTCCTAATTCTATCTGCATCATTCATGCACTTTCCGCGAATGCTAGTAAAATCGCCCTTAACACCCCGGGCTTTCATTTCATTTGCCAACACGTCTTGAGATAGATCTAGAAAAAGCCGAAAAACATCCAAGGCATAAGGATTCTCAATAAGTATGGTCTTGGCAAGGTCTTCACTGAGAATCAGATCGTCTAGCCGATCAAGCACCTGGGGTATGGTCTCCAGAACTTTCCTGCCGTCGTCATCCAGCCATTCAGCAGGGATACGCTTCAACTGTTCAAGGAGGCCCTCTAATGTCACTTGTTGAGTCATGGTGTCTATTCCATTGACTCTCGAACTCTGTACTGAGCAAAAGAGATTTCGATCTGAGCCTCCCTCTCGATGAGTAATGTCTGGCCGATGTCTAAGCGTCGCTTGACGACTGGTATCAAATCTTCGTTGATTTCATAACCGATGCTATTTCTATCTAGGTTCATGGCTGCCCTAATCGTTGTACCTGATCCAGCAAAAGGATCTAAGACGGTATCGCCAGCAAAGGAGTACATACGAATAAGCCTGCGAGGTATCTCTTCAGGGAAAACTGCCTCATGACCTTTGAACCATTCTGTCTCAGACTCTATGCGCCAGAACTTCTGAACATATTGTTTCCATGTCTCTTTGTCGATCTCGCTGGCCTTTTTAATCTCAGGATCCAACTTGTTGCGTTTACCAGGTTTTTTTAAAATAAAAATATATTCAAAGTATACATTGTTATAAATTGAGGCTGGATAAGGATAAGAGCCAAGGAGTGGGCCTCCAAAATTTCGATTGAAACCCTTATCCCAGATAAATGTGTCAAAAAGCAGGAAGCCTAAACCCTGGCTAAGCATTAGCAGATCTGCAGATATTGGAACTCGATAAAGTCCGTTACCATTATTATAAAAATATTTACTTCGAATATCTGCAACGTTAAGGCAAAACCGCCCATCGGGAATGAGAACCCGCCAGACTTCTTTAAATACGTCCTGTATCATTTCCCTATAAGCCGCATAATCAAATTTTTGTCCCTTCTTCATTAAGGTAGTCACATAGGGTGGACTGGTGACAACGCAGCTTACCGATTGATCAGGAACTTCTTTCATCTGCCTGGAGTTCCCGATGTAGATTTTATGATCAGTCTTCATTCATCCATCCTGATTTGCATTCTCCTAAGTTATTATGGATATAATTGATGCTGGGGATGTCTTTATATTTAACGTTAACGTTGATTAAATTTTCTATCGGAAAACCGCTAAATATTGCCAGGAGGAAAAGAATGCAGATGAATTCCCAAATGGAGAGCGAGACTCTTGGCGTAGAAGATTTGATGCGTCTTTACCTCCCCATCAAGCCCCGTATTGAAGAAAGGCTGCAGGACTTCGCCGGAATCTGGGAGACGGCCTCCGACGAGGAGCTGTTCCGGGAGCTGGTCTTCTGCCTGCTCACCCCCCAGTCCAAGGCCAAGACCTGCTGGAGGGCGGTAGAGCGTCTGGAGAGAAAACGCCTGATCAATCAAGCCGGGCCGGAGGAGATCACCCTGGAATTGGTGGGTGTTCGGTTCAATCAGAGAAAGGGAGAGTACATCTGCCTGGCCAGGAGCATGTTCTCCTCCATCTCTCTCAGAGATACGCTGGCCGGTTTTCCTGGGGCCGCTGCCGCCCGGGAGTGGCTGGTGCAAAATGTCAAGGGCCTGGGTTACAAAGAAGCCAGCCATTTCCTGAGAAACATCGGCCTCGGAGGGGAACTGGCCATACTGGACCGGCATATCCTCAAGAATCTGACCCTGCTGGGAGTGATAGATGAGCCTCCCAGCTCGCCCACCAAAAAAATGTACCTGGAGATTGAGAGGAAGATGACCGCCTTTTCCAGCCAGTCTAAAATACCCATGGCCCATCTGGACCTCTTGCTCTGGTACAAGGAGGCGGGAGAGGTCTTTAAATAATCAAGCCGGGCATGCCCTTAATCCCGCTCCTCCTTCTTCCTAAACCACATGCGCATGAGATAGACTCCTTCCTCGCTTCTCTTCTCCGTATCAAATCCCATCTTCTCAAAGAGCCCCACCATGGATCTGTTTGCCACCAGCACCTCTCCCGTAAATCCCAGCAGGCCCTGCCTTCTGGCCAGCAGAATCAGATAAGAGAGGAGCTCTCTGCCCACGCCCTGCCCCTGGAAGCTGTCTTTTACCACCAGTGCCACCTCTGCCGAGTGCATGTCCGAATTGAGCTCATACTGGCCCAGGCCAATTATGATCTCCTTTTCCTTATCCTCTACCGTGGCCAGGATCTCCATCTTCCGGCTGTAGTCTACAGCAACAAAGTCCTGCAGCCTCTTGTGGGGCATATCCTTCCTGGCAGAGAAGAAGCGTTTGTAGAGGCTTTCATCAGAGAGACTATAAAAGAAGTCCTTCAGTAGGGACTCGTCTGTGATCTTGGCCGGCCTCATGAATATATTGAGGCCCTTGCTGGTGGTCCGGTGGATCTCCAGCTTCTCGGGATACATGCCCTTCTCTCCGGGGATGAAAAGCTGATCCTTATAGATGATCGATCTCTTGCGGGCCGACTCCATGAGCCAGGGCCGGAATTTGGGATGAGCTATGGATATGAGGTCCATGGCCCTCTCTCTTATGTTTTTGCCATGCAGATAGGCGATTCCGTATTCGGTTACCACATAGCGGACGTCGCCCCGGTTCAATGTGACCCCTGCCCCCTCCTGCAGGGTAGGGACGATGCGAGAGACGCTATCGTTGAGGGCGGTGGATGGAAAGGCCAGGATGGTCTTTCCGCCGGGAGCCAAAACCGCGCCGCGCATGAAGTCGGCCTGGCCGCCGATGCCGCTATAGAATGTACCTCCCAGCGACTCCGCCGTGGCCTGGCCGGTCAGGTCCAGCTCCATGGCGCTGTTGATGGCGGTCATCAGCCGGTGCCGGGAGATGACCAGGGGATTGTTGGTGTAATCGATTCTCTTGAACTCCACGGCGGGGTTCTCATCCAGGAAGTCGTAGCTCTCTTTGTCCGCCATGCAGAAGGAGGCCACGGTCTTGCCCGGGTTGTGGCTCTTCCTCTTGTTGGTCACCACACCATTCTTCATGAGATTGACTATGCCGTGGCTGAGAAGCTCAGTATGGACTCCCAGGTCCTTCTTTCCCGCCAGATTGGGCACCACGGCATCGGGGATCAGTCCGTAGCCCACCTGGATGGTTGAGCCGTCCTCGATGAGGCTGGCCACATACCTTCCTATCTTCTGCACCACATCCGAGGGGGCACCCTTCAGCGAGTATTCCAGCAGCGGCTCGTCGTGCGGCAGCATGAAGTCGATGTCCTTGATATTGATGAATCCGTCCCCGTGGGTGCGGGGCATGTTGCTGTTGACCTGGGCCACCACTGTGGTTGCCTTTTCCACAGCGCTCTTGACCACGTCTACGCTGATGCCCAGGCTGAGGTAGCCGTGTTTGTCGGGAAGAGAGGTTTGAATGAGGGCTATGTCTACAGGTATCAGCTCGGAGCGAAAGAGTTCTGGGACAGCGGAGAGAAAGACCGGGGTGTAGTCTGCTCCGCCCCGGTTGACTGAGTTTCTGGTGCTGTCTCCCACGAAGAAAGAGTCCAGCCGGAAGTTCTCTTGCAGCTTCTCGTCAGCATAGGGTGCCACCCCCAATGTCCAGATGTGGATCAGCTCGGCATCGAAGAACGCCTTGGGGTGGTTTTTGACATAGTTGACCAGGGCTGCTACCAGGTACTGAGGCTCGCCACAGCCGGTGCCGATGAATATTCTGTCTCCGGCATGAATATGTGAGAAGATCTCCTCCTCCGAAGCGAACTTCTCCGGATAGCTCTTCCGAAACTCCTCCAAAAAGGTCCTGTCTTTCATCTCCATCAACCTGCTTCTTTCCTGGTCTCCTTCCTGAAATCCAGAATTATTAAGCAGATGATCCATAATCATCCTGACGCTCTGAAAGAGATTTATAGCAGCAGGAGAAGCAGGCCTGATGGCTTGAAGATATCGAACAAACAAAAGGCGAATGGTGATGCATGACTGATATCCTGATCTACGGTGCGGGGGCCATAGGCTCATTCCTGGCATATCTGCTCTCCGGGTCTGCCCGGAATAGCACCGGCGAGGAGGGGGTGAAGAATGTGGCTCTCCTGGGAAGGGAGGGCCATATGAGGGCGATCCGAGAGAGGGGGCTGCATGTAGATCTGGGAGAAAAGACGGAGGTCCTGAGATTCGAGCACTGCTTCTCCAGCCTGGATGATCTCAAAGCATCGGATTTTTGTCCCGACGTGGTTTTCGTTTGCGTCAAGACCCATTCCCTGCCCGCCCTCTGTCAGGAGCTGCAAGAGTCTGGCCTGCTGGAGGAGAGGCTGAAGAGATCTCTTTTCATCCTGCTCATGAACGGCATGGGAAACCGGGAGGTCTTCTTGGAGGCCGGCCTGGATCCAGCCAGGCTGCAAGAGGGCATCACCTCCTTCGGAGTCGTTCTGGCCGGGGAGGGCAGTATCGAGCT
>NOLC01000008.1 GCA_002256595.1 Methanosaeta sp. NSP1
GCAGGCTGACGGCGTTCTCGAGTGAGTAAAAGAAATTAAAGAGGGTGAAAATCTATGCAGCTAAAACTCAAGAAGAAGGAAGCAGCTCCAGCCGCGGCTCCAGCAGCCGCGCCTGCAGCAGCACCAGCTTTTGCCATGTCCGGCAGCGCCGGCGGCATCAAGCTGATTTTAAAGGATGCCAAGATCAGCATAGACAAGGTGGTACTCGCCAAGTAGAGTCCCACCTTTTTCTCCCTTTTTTCCCGGGAGAAAGGGCGGACTACTGCGAGGCGAGGCTAATAGTTTTGGTTTCAAAGTGAGGGAGATAATCATGCAGCTTAAGCTCAAGAAGAAGGAAGCAGCTCCAGCAGCAGCCGCACCTGCGGCAGCAGCGGGCGCAGCAGCAGCTCCGGCTTTCGCTATGCCAGCAGCATCATCGGGTGGAATGACCATTGAACTGAGGGGTGCATCCATCCACGTAGCGGAAGTTGTCATAAAACCGAAAAAATAAGGAAGGCTAGACATTGGGGAAAGTAATAGCGGTAACCGGTAAGGGCGGCACAGGCAAGACTGCCGTGACCGCGATGCTCATCAGACACCTGGTCAAGAATTGCGGAAATAAATACCGCATGCTCGTAATCGATGCCGATGCCGACGCCAATCTGGCCGACGCGCTGGGCGTCACAGTGGGCAAGACCATCGGCGACATGCGAGAGTTCATGCAGCAGGCCCGGTTTACAACTTCGCCGGACACGGACAAGCAGGTTCTTTTCGAGTCAAAGCTCTTCGAGATTCTTTTGGAGGAGGAGGGCTACGATCTGCTGGTCATGGGCAAGCCGGAAGGATCCGGATGCTACTGTTTTGTCAACAATCTTCTGCGCGGCATCATGGATAAGACCACGGCGAATTACGATCTTATCATCATCGACACGCCTGCGGGTCTGGAGCATTTCAGCCGCAAGACCATTCCCGACCTGGATGATCTAATAGTGGTCACGGATGAGTCCCGCAGAGGGCTTACCACGGGCGAGCGCATACGCGACACGGCCAGGGAGATCGATCTCAAGTATAAAAATCTCTATGTGGTCGTGAACAAGGTTACACCGGGCAGAAGGGACGCCGTCCTGGAGAATGCCCGAGGAATCGGTCTCGAGGTTATCGGAACTGTCCCCTACGATGAGACGCTAGCCAAATTCGATTTAGTGGGAGATCCATTGATGGGCCTTCCCGATGATTCACCTGCCGTGCAAGAAATGGTGCAGGTGGCCGGGAAACTGGGCCTATGAGGGTGATTTGAATGGCAGAGAAGATCAGCTTATCTGACCTGAATAAGACATTAACAGAGATGAATGTTCAATCCCTCGAGGGACTGAAGATCGAGGGTGATGTAGAGATAGATCTGGACGTAGGCGCAGGCGGCGTAGGACCGCTGTTTGCATAGGATCTGGCAGCCGCGGCTGCGGCCGTACCGGCTTTCCAGGTAGCATCTGCTCTGGCCAGCGCCAAATTCAGCGTTGGCGTGGACAAGACCTGGAAGTTCCCCATCCAGGAGGTAACACTGGGAGCAACCAAGGCCGATGGCGGAAGCCGCGGTCATGTGGTCAAGCTGGGCGGCGAGAAGGCCATGCCTTTCTTCCCCGATGCCATCATGCCCCATGCCCCCAAGATCACCATGGACGTCTTCGATATGCCCATCGGCATGGCCAAGGCAGTCAAGATGCACTATGAGGATGTCATCAATTCTCCCGGCGAGTGGGCCAAGAAGGCAGTCAAGCAGTTCGGCGCGGACATGGTCACCGTCCACCTGATCAGCACTGATCCGCTGCTCAAGGACACCTCCGCCCAGGATGCTGTCAAGACCGTAGAGGAGGTCTTGCAGGCTGTGGATGTGCCCATCTGCATCGGCGGATCCGGCAACCCCAACAAGGACCCCATAGTTCTTTCCAAGGCTGCCGAGGTGGCCCAGGGCGAGAGGGTTCTCATCGCCTCTGCCAACCTGAACATGGATTGGGAGAAGATAGGCAAGGCCTGCGTGGACAACGGACACGTCTGCCTGGCCTGGACCCAGCTGGAGATCAACTCTCAGAAGGAGCTGAACCGAAAGCTGATGAAGGTCGCCGGCGTTCCCCGCGAGTCCATAGTCATGGACCCGACCACGGCAGCCCTGGCTTATGGTCTCGACTTCGCCTACTCCAACATGGAGAGAATTCGGCTCGGCGCTTTGAAGGGCGACGAGGAGCTTACCTTCCCCATGTCCTCCGGTACCACCAACGCCTGGGGCGTCAGGGAGTCCTGGATGGTCCGCTCACCCAACAAGGACGACTCCGACTGGGGAGACCGCATGTTGAGGGGCCCGATCTGGGAGATTCTGACCGGGTACTCTCTGGCTATGGCCGGTGTGGACATCTTCATGATGATGCATCCAATGGCTGTTGCCTACCTGCATGAGATCACTCAGTCCCTGATGGGCAGAATCGAGGCCAAGACGCCTGATACTGGCGCCTGGCTCAAGATGGGGGTGTGAGAGAGATGAAGGAAACTAGCCCGCTTAACCTTTACAAGCAGCTTCCACAGACCAACTGCAAGAAGTGCGGAGAGGAGACCTGCATGGCCTATGCCGCCGGCCTTATCGCCAGGACCCGCAAGGTCGAGGAGTGCACTCCGCTAATTGATGAGAAGAAGTACGCCAAGAAGCTGGAAGCCCTGAAGAGCATCGTCGCACCTGAGCTGAAGATGGTCTACATCGGCGTGGGTGAGAAGCAGGTCAAGGTCGGAGGCGAGGACGTCATGTACCGCCACCAGATGACCTTCTTCAACAAGCCGCCATTTGCCTATGATGTGGCAGACAACATGGAAGAGGCCAAGCTGATAGAGCGCGTCAAGAAGATCACCACCTGGCGCAAGTTCTATATCGGCAAGTGGCAGGGCGTGGAGATGATTGCTGTGCGGTCCGTCACAGACGATCCGGCCAAGTTCGCCGCATGCGTCAAGACCGTTTTGGCCAATGGCAACGGCTTCCC
>NOLC01000048.1 GCA_002256595.1 Methanosaeta sp. NSP1
CTCCGAGGCTGCCGATGCTACCGCATTAAAATCAATGGCCTGGATGCGATCGCCATCCGCCCGGAGATGAGCCGCCATCCCCCAGAAATGATCGAGGTCATATCTCCGCTAAAACTGCGCCGGGCCCTGGATCTGAAGGACGGCGACCGGGTTGATGTGCTATTGTGACGATCCTGCTACGGCCAGCGAAGTCGTCCCGGACAGGACTGAAGCGCTGGTAATATATCCCCATCTCTCCTTCCCTTTCGATTCGTTGATAGACTTTCCCAGGTCCTTTCTGCTGCCAAGGCATCGTCTCACCATCACATCTGCATCTTAAGCATCCTTGCATTGACCGCCACTATGACCGTGCTGGCGCTCATGAGAATTGCGCCCGCGGCAGGGCTGAGCATTATCCCCTGGCTGTAGAGGACGCCTGCCGCAAGAGGTATGGCCAGGGCATTGTAGCCCGTAGCCCACAGCAGATTCTGAAGCATCTTGGCATAAGTCTTCCTGGACAGCCGGACTATGTTTGCCACATCCCTGGGATCATTCCTGACCAAAACTATGTCTGCCGACTCCACTGCCACATCCGTGCCCGCACCTATAGCGATCCCTACATCCGCCTGCAACACCTCGGCAAAGAAATCGTCCAGGCCCAGATCCTCGGCCACCCACCGGGCCACGAAACGGTTGTCCCCCGTGAGCATCATGCACCTGATGTTCATGGACTTCAGAGTCTCAATGGCCTGCCTGGACTCTACTCTGATGATGTCAGCCAGGGCTATGGCGCCCACGGGCTTTCTTCCTTGCAGCAGGAAGACCACAGTCTTGCCCTGCTCTGCCAGCCGGTTTACCCTGTCATCATTGAGATCGATCCCGCTTTCCCTCAGATATCCTGGGCTGGTCACCATCCAGCTCTTGCCATCGATCAGGCCCTCGATCCCCCTTCCCGGAATTGCTTTGAACTCCTGAATCACAGCCGCTTTCATGCCCTTCTCTTTAAGGCCGCTGGCAATTCCCGTCGCAATTGGGTGCTCGGAGCTGGCTTCCAATGAAGCGGCTATCCTCAGGACCTCGCTGTCATCCAGCTCTGCCAGGGGCACTATGTCGGTGATGCCGAACCTCCCCTCGGTCAGGGTCCCGGTCTTATCGAAGACCACGGCTTGCAGCTCCCTGGCCCTCTCAAAGGCGGACCGATCCCGGATCAGCAAACCGCCCTTTGCTGCCAGCGATGTAGATACGGCAACCACCAGAGGAACGGCCAGTCCCAGGGCATGGGGACAGGATATGACCATCACTGTGACTGCTCTCTCCATAGCAAAAGAGAGGTCCCGGCCCAGGTAAAGCCAGGCGGCCAGAGTTATGGCTCCCACGCTGAGGGAGATAATTGTAAGCCAGAGAGCAGCTCTATCGGCCAGATCCTGGGTCTTCGACTTGCTCTCCTGGGCCTGGCGGACCAGCTCCAGCACCTGGCTCAGATAGCTCTCTGAGCCGATCCTCTTAACCTCAACCGAAACCGAGCCCTGGCCATTGATGGAGCCGCCTATTACATTGCTCCCTGTCTCTTTCGCAACCGGCCTGGACTCGCCCGTGAGCATGGATTCATTGACGCTGGTCTCTCCTTCCACCACTGCTCCATCCACGGGAATCTTCTCCCCTGGCTTGACCAGGACTCTGTCACCCGGCCGAAGAGCCTCAACCCGGACATCCACAATGCTGCCGTCTCTTATCAAATGGGCCTCGGAAGGCATTATCCTTGCCAGCTCCTCCAGAGCCCTGGACGCCCCCATCACCGACCGCATCTCAATCCAGTGGCCGAGAAGCATGATGTCTATAAGCGTTGCCAGTTCCCAGAAGAAGATCTCTCCCATCAGGCCGAAGACCACAGCCGAGCTGTAAAAATAGGCCGCACTGATGGCGGTAGCAATCAGAGTCATCATTCCCGGGCTTCTATCCCTGATTTCATTGAAAAATCCTTTAAGAAAGGGATACCCACCATAGAAATAGACAAATGTCGAAAGAAGGAACAATACACTGATAGAGCCGGGAAACTCCAGCTTGAATCTGAAAATACTCTGGATAAAGAAATCCTCAGTGACATGGCCTTCATGCCTATCTCGATGCGTCTTGTGGGGCGGGACTGAACGGCTGCTCATATCATGATTCTTATGCTCTTCAGCGGCTTCATTCATCTTCCGGCCTTCAGTCATGTCATGCATTTTATGCTCCATCCGAGTCTACCTCCGTTCCGGTCCCTCCATCCTAATTGTCATCTCTTTTACCAGCAACAAACATTATAGATTATGGATGAGAACAGATTTAATCCTTCTTCATTCAGATTGATACCTCCTATTCAGTTCTCCATTCGTAATAAAGCGGCAATGGGCGCTTGGCTGCAATTTTCGGGCATGAGGTTGGGAGGAAAAGCGTCGCCATCTAAGCTAAAAATCTAAAATTTATAGCAAGGAAATTTATAAATATAGAGTCCTGAAATTATTTCGCGCCCGTTAAAATTTAATAGAGTCTAATTTATTCGTATACCACTCAAATAGCAAAATGAACTTACAGAGGCATTTTTCGCCTAAAAGC
>NOLC01000182.1 GCA_002256595.1 Methanosaeta sp. NSP1
GGCCATCGCCAGATCTGGAGATGGGGAGAGGCTGGCCGGTATCATCATCCGGGAGACAGGCTCCCTGGGGGTGCGGGTTTTTCCCGGAATCCACCGCTTCCTGGCGGAGCGGGAGGAGACCGAGGTGGCTGTGGAGCTGGCTGGAGAAGCCCACAGGTCCAGGATAAAGGTGAGCCGCCTGGATGGGGCGATCATATCCCTCAAGCCGGAGTATGAGGACTGCAAGAGAATCGCCGAAGCGACCGGCCTGCCCCTGCGGGTGGTCAGCCAAAAGGTGAAAGAGGCGGGGCATAAGGCATTTAACACGTGCCATCCCCTCTGATAATTTTTTAATTTGATTTTTATGCCCTCTCTGCCAACTGCCTCTTCCATTGCCTGATGCTCATAACTAACTTATAATACTAATATGGATAGGATGTGCTTTAATATTATATATACTTTTCTAGAATAATAATAGTAATCAATGGAAATCTCCATGCGGCTCGCAAGTTTGATAATCATCCTGCCGGGAAGGATGGACCTATGCATCTTGACTCTTCTCACCAGCTCTTCGATCGGGCAAAAGAGCTGATGCCAGGCGGCGTATCCAGCCCGGTGCGGGCTATCTCGCCCTTTCCCTTCTACACCTCCAGGGCAGAAGGGCCCTACCTCTGGGATGCCGACGGCAACCGGCTCATAGACTACTGCCTGGCCTACGGCCCCATGATTCTGGGCCACCGCCATCCGGCAATCATCCGGGCTGCAGCAGAGCAGATGGAGCGGGGCTGGCTCTATGGAACCCCATCCTCCGGCACCGAGGCCACCATGGCCGCCATCCGCGTGGCGCGGGGCTTCAGCGGCCGGGATAAGATCATCAAGATCGAGGGCGGCTTTCACGGCGCCCACGACAGCGTCCTGATCAAAGCCGGATCAGGAGCGACCACCCTGGGCACCCCCGACTCCAGGGGCGTGCCGGCAGACACGGCCAAAAACACATTGCAGGTGCCTTATAACGATCTGGGCGCCCTGGAGGATGTAATGGAGGCCTTTCCCGGCCAGATCGCTGCCCTGATCATGGAGCCGGTCCTGGGCAATATCGGCCCGGTTCTCCCGGAGAAGGGCTACCTGGAAGGAGTGCGACGCATCACCAAAGAGCACGATGTCCTGCTCATCTTCGATGAGGTCATAACCGGATTTCGGCTGGCCCCCGGAGGAGCCCAGGAGCTTTTTGCAGTCAAGCCCGATCTGACCACCCTGGGCAAGATCATCGGGGGCGGATTTCCCATCGGCGTCTTCGGCGGCAGGCGCGACCTTCTGGAACAGGTATCCCCCTGCGGCGGCATATATCAGGCCGGAACATTCAACGGCAGCCCCGTGCCCCTGGCCTGCGGCATGGCCACGCTGGACATATTGGAGAAGGAGAGGGTCCTGGAGCGGCTGCAGGCCAGCGGAGAGCTGATGCGGCGCGGCCTTGAGGACATGGTGGAGGACCTGAATCTGCCTTATAGCATAGTTGGGATCGCCTCCATGTTCAAGGTCTTTTTCGGACCCCAGCCGCATAATTATGCCCAGGCCCTCAAATGCGACAAGGCCGGCTATCTGGCCTTCTTCTGGAGAATGCTGAAATCGGGGGTATTTTTGACGCCCAGCCAGTATGAGACCGACTTCATCTCCGCCGCCCACAGCCCTGATGTGATCCAGACCACTCTGGAGGCGTTTTCGTCCTGCCTGAAAAGCTGATCGTGGGCAGCCGGGGCAGCCCACTGGCGCTGCGCCAGACGGAGATAGTGCAGAAGAGGCTCTCCCTCCTGGGAGTGGAGACGGAGCTGGTCCGGGTCAAGACCAGCGGGGATGTCTTCCTGGACAAGCCCCTGCACCAGCTTGCCGGATTTGGGGTCTTTGTGGCGGAGATAGATGAGCGCATGCTATCCGGGGAGATAGATCTGGCTGTACACAGCATGAAGGACCTTCCTACCAAGAGGCCGGAGGAGCTGGTCATATCTGCGGTTCTGGAGCGCGACTCGCCCTATGATATACTCCTCAATAGAGGCGGCGGGTCTGGCGGCATAGATGATCTGCAAGCGGGGGCGACCGTGGGCACATCCAGCATGCGACGTGGGGCTCAGATAAGGAGGGCCAGGCCAGACTTGCAGATAAAGAGCCTGCGCGGCAATCTTCAGACCCGCCTGGCCAAGCTGGAGCGGGGGGACTTCGATGCCATTGTCCTGGCCGAGGCGGGCCTGGAGAGGATGGGGCTGAAGATGGATTACGCCAGGCTGGACGGGGAGCGGTTCGTTCCCTCCGCCAATCAGGGAACTATAATCGTGGTGGCCAAGAGAGGCACGGCTGCCGAGCATCATTCCCGGGCCCTGGACCATGCCCCCACCAGGACGGAGACGATGATTGAGCGCCGGATTCTGGAGACGGTGGGAGGAGGCTGCGTGGTGCCCATGGCCGTGCACGCCTGCGCATCCGGCCGTCGGGCCAGGGTTCTGGCCGAGGTCCTGTCCCTGGATGGGTGCAGGTTCGTCCGGATGGATGAAGAGATATCCCTGGATGATGAGCCATTAAATCAGGCAGAAGATATGGGGCAAAGGCTGATGAAGATGGGCGGAAGAGATCTCGTGGATGAGGCGGTGAAGACGTTTGGCGCGCGGTAAGGTTTATCTGGTGGGAGCCGGCCCCGGCGACCCGGAGCTCATGACCCTCAAGGCCAGGAGGCTGCTGGAGCAGGCGGATGTGGTCTTATTCGACCGGCTGCTCGATCCCAGGATGATGGATGGAGTCCGGGGAGAGAAGATCGATGTGGGCAAGAATGCCGGCCGGCATAAGCTCTCCCAGGAGGGCATCAATCAGCTCTTGATTGAAAAAGCCGGAGCCGGTTTGATGGTGGTGCGGCTGAAGGGGGGCGATCCCTATCTCTTCGGTCGGGGCGGAGAGGAGGCACTGGCATTGCGGGAGAAGGGCATACCCTTTGAGATAGTTCCGGGCGTGACCTCCTCCATAGCCGCTCCCGCTCTGGCCGGAATTCCGGTGACCCATAGGGGAGTTGCCTCATCATTGACCATAGTCACCGGCCACGAGGAGCCGGGCAAGGAGGCTCCTCTGGACTGGAAGGCCATGGCAGGACTGGGCGGTACCCTGGTGGTGCTCATGGGCGTCTCCCGCCTAAAGCAAAATGCTGCCGCCCTGATTGCGGCGGGAAAGCCGGCGGATACTCCGGCGGCCATGGTGGAGAAGGGCGGATGGAAGGATCAGAGGATGATCTCCGCCACTTTGGGAAGCATAGCCGAGAAGGCTAAAGCGAGCAAGATCGAGTCTCCGGCCATACTGGTGGTGGGCGAGGTGGTGCGGCTGGCAGAAAAGCTGGGGAAAAAGAGGATCGCCATACTGCGGCCCGCCCATCAGCAAAAGGAGTCGGCTGCCCTGGCCGAGGAGTATGGCTTCTCTCCCATAGCCGCTCCGGCCATCGCCCTGGCAGAGAAGCCTCTGCCTGAAGACCTTATGAAGCGGATATCCAGTGTGGAGTGCGTGGCCTTCACCAGCGCCAATGGTGTGAATATAGCCCTGAAGATCCCGGGCATCTCTTCCGCCCTGGCGGGAAAGATGATTGTGGCCATAGGTCCCAGAACCAGGCAAGCCCTGGTGGAGCGGGGTCTGGAGGCGGAAGTTCCGGAGGAGTACAGCTCATCGGGTCTTGAGAGGATGCTACGGGGAAAATGCCAAAGCATTTTATTCCTGCGCAGTGCCCAGGGAAGCCGATATCTATCGCAGGGGCTGAAGGAGGCCGGGCTTTTTGTGGACGACATACCCCTCTATGATACCGTTCCCTCCGGCGATCCCCGGCTGGAGGAGCTGATCATGATGATCAGAAGCGTGGACATATTTGCCTTCACCAGTTCTTCCACCGCCCGCTATCTGGTGGAGAGGGCGCAGGCACTTGATCGCAAGGAGGAGCTCTTCGAGGCCCTGGCAGCGGGCACAGTGGCTGCCATTGGTCTGCCCACCTCCCAGGAGCTGGATCGCCTGGGGATCAGAGTTGATGTTATGCCGGAAAAGTTCACCTTTGAGGCCATGCTTGCCCTTTTAAAAGAAAAGACGAGGCAGAAATGATCATATTTTCCAAGGCCCTGGCGGACCAGGCTACGGTATGGGAGGCGCTTCGAGCTTCCCACCACTGCCAGAATCTGCCTCCCGATCTGTTGCGGTTTTCCGCCCAGAGCAGGCCGGTGGTGATGTGGAATCTGACCGAGCACTGCAACCTCTCCTGCCAGCACTGCTACATGGATGCGCGAGAGAAAGCGGGAGAAGAGATGACTCTGGAAGAAGGCATCGGTCTGGTGGACCATCTGGCCGAGCTGAAGATTCCCATACTCATACTCACCGGCGGCGAGCCCCTGCTCAGCCGCAATTTCTATGCCCTGGCCTTCCATGCTCGGGAGGTGGGGCTGCGAACGGTTATATCCACCAATGGAACCCTGATCACTCCAGAGGTAGCTCGCCTCCTGGCTGAGGCCAAGATCGGATATGTGGGAGTGAGCCTGGACTCGGCCGATGCCAAGAAACATGATGCCTTCCGGGGCGTTGCAGGTTCTCATGCCCGGGCGCTGCAGGGCCTGCGAAATGCCCGGGATGCCGGCCTGAAGACGGGCCTGCGCATCACTCTCACCCAAGACAACTGGCAGGATGTTCCGGCTCTCCTCAGCCTGGCCCTGGAGGAGTCCATTCCCCGGTTCTGCCTCTACCATCTGGTTCCCACCGGGAGGGGGGCGGGCATAGCGGACAGGGACGTTACGCCGGAGCAGCGGCGCAGCGTCATCCGCCTGCTGGTGGAGGCGGCAGAGGAGCTCAAAGGAACGAACATTGAGATCCTGACTACGGATTCGCCCATGGACGGGGCCTTCTTGATGGAGATTTTAAAGGACGATCCCAGAAGGGAGGACGTGCGAAAGCTGCTGGCCAATGCCGGCGGCTGCTCCACGGGGGTGAAGGTGGCCAACATCAACCACAGAGGCGATGTCCATCCCTGCCACTTCATGCCCCAGGTGGTGGTGGGAAATGTCCGGGAGCGCTCCTTCCGGGATATCTGGATCGACAATCCCTCGCCAGAGCTGCTCGCCCTGAGGGAGATCAGGTCCAGTCTCACCGGCGCCTGCGGCAGTTGCGAGTACCTGGACCTGTGCGGAGGATGCCGGCAGAAGGCCTTCTACTATCGCGGGGATTTAAGGGCGGAAGATCCGACGTGCATAATAGAGCAGAAGGTCCCATAGGCTATTTTTTAATTCTTTTCCCCGCAGCCGCATCTCTATCAAGCTGTCGAGGATAG
>NOLC01000024.1 GCA_002256595.1 Methanosaeta sp. NSP1
CTTCGGCGACCCCTACGGGCCAAAAGCCAACAAGGTCCGCTGGGTGGCTGAGGGCGTGGTGGATGGAATCTGGCAGTACGGCAATGCCCTGGGCGTGCCCAATATAGGCGGCGACATTGTCTTCAATGAGAGCTTCGACGACAACTGCCTGGTCAACGTGGTGTCCCTGGGCATAGTGCGGCGCGACCAGATCATCCGCTCCCGGGCCCCGCCAGCCGCCGGGGAAGGCGGCTATGATGTGATTTTAGTGGGCAAGCCCACCGACTCCTCCGGTTTGGGGGGCGTCACCTTCGCCTCCGAGGCCCTGCGAGAGGAGGACGAGGAGACCAACCGCGGCGCAGTGCAGATTCCCGACCCCTTCCTCAAGAATGTGCTCTTCAAGGCCAATGCCGACCTCTTTGCCTTGGTTAGGGCGGAGGGAATTGAGATCGGCTTCAAGGACCTGGGCGGCGGCGGCTTCACCTGCGCCACCTCTGAGATGGGCTCCGCCGGTGGCTTCGGCATGGAGATCAACCTGGATGATATGCACAAAGCCGCCGACTTCCCCGCCGAGGTCCTGAGCATAGCCGAGACCCAGGAGCGCTTCCTGATCGTCTCCCCGCCGGAGCTGCGCCAGAGGATCCTCAAGATCTACAACGAGGACTGGGACCTGCCCAATGTCTATGAGGGCGCCCGGGCCAGCGTGGTGGGCAAGATCAACACCGGCGACAGATTCACTGTCACCTACAAGGGCGAGACCGTCTGCGATGTGCCCATCCAGCACCTCACCGGCGGCATCCGCTACCAGCGCCTGGAGATCCCCCGCGCCATTCGCCTGACCGAGCCCCAGGTGGAAGAGCCCTCCGACTACAATGCTGTCCTGCTCAAAATACTGAGATCTCCCAATATCGCCTCCAGAGAGCACGTCTATCGCTACTATGATACCGAGGTCATGGGCAATGCAGTGATCAGACCGGGCGAGGCCGACGCCGGCCTCATAGCTCCCGTGCGCGGCGAGAAATTCGGTGTGGCCCTGGCCACAGACAGCAATCCCTTTTACGGGCGCATCAGCCCCTTCTGGGGCGGGGCGACGGCGGTGGCCGAGGCCATGCGAAACGTGGCCGCCATAGGAGCCCGGAGGCCTTCTGGGAGTTCCGGGAAGGAGTGAAGGGCATAGCCGAGTCCTGCCGAAATCTTTACCTCAAGGACTACGCCAGCCAGCAGCAGCCGGTCCCCATAGTATCCGGCAATGTCAGCTTTTACAATGAGTCCCCCCAGGGCTCAGTCGATCCTTCGCCTGTGATCGCCTGCGTGGGAATAATGAAGGACTTCTCCAAGGCCATAACCATGGACCTCAAGGCCGCAGGAGACAGCCTCTTCCTCATCGGCCCCAGATTCGATGAACTGGGCGGCTCAGAGTACTACCGAACCGTCTTCCAGGAGACCGGAGCCAACGTTCCAGTCGTGCGCTTCGATCTGGAGAGGAGCATGATCTATGCTGTGATCGATGCCATAGATGAGGGACTGCTGGCCGCGGCGCATGATATCTCCAACGGCGGCCTGGCGGCGAGCATATGCGAGATGGCTCTGGTCCGACCCGCCAGGTTCGGAGTGGACCTGAATTTAGATCAGGTGCAGGGCGGAGATGGCGAGCCGGCTGCCAGCCCGAGGACGGACAGGCTGCTCTTCTCTGAGTCCTCCGGATTTGTCCTGGAGGCTAAAAAGGGCAAAGAGGCCCGGCTGGCCGAGCTTCTGGCAAGCTATGGTCTGATGCCGATGCAGATAGGAACTGTGACTGGCAAGAGAAGGATTGTGATGTCAAGAGCAGGCAAGATGTTTGTCGACCTGGAACTGGATCTGGCCAGAGATGCTTGGACCGCCGGTCTGGTGGAGGCGATGAGATGAAGATAGCTGTTTTGCAGTTCCCGGGAACGAACTGCGAGTTTGAGACCCTGGTGGCTGTGAAAGCAGTCGGCATGGACGGCGAGATCTTTCGCTGGAACCGGCCTGCAGGCGAGCTGTCCGGCTTTGACGGCTTTATCATACCGGGAGGCTTCTCCTATCAGGACCGGCTGCGTGCCGGGGCCATAGCCGCCAAAGAGCCGGTGCTCTCTGCCCTGAAAGAGGAAGCAGGCCAAGGAAAGCCCATCATAGGTATCTGCAACGGATTTCAGATTCTGGTGGAATCAGGGCTTCTTCCCGGCAGCACAGGAGGATGCGCTGGAGGGAAAAGCAACGTGGATATGGCATTGGCTCAGAATGTGATGGTCTCCGGAGGAAAGATCGTCCGCCGGGGCTACTACTGCGACTGGGTCCACCTCAGGCATGAGGCCCCATCCAGAAGGTCCTCCGGCTCCTTTGCCATTGAAAGAGGAGCCCTCCTCAAGATCCCCATCGCCCATGGCGAGGGAAACCTGGTCACCGCCACTCCCGGCCTGATCAAAGAGCTGAGCGAGAAGGAGCAGGTGGTCTTCCGCTATTGCGACCGGAACGGCAGGATCATAAATGAGTTCCCCTACAATGTCAACGGCAGCACCGAAAGCATAGCCGCCATTTGCAATGAGACGGGAAATGTTCTGGGCATGATGCCCCATCCAGAGAGGGCCTTTTTCGCCTGGCAGCTTCCAGCCTTCGATCCC
>NOLC01000144.1 GCA_002256595.1 Methanosaeta sp. NSP1
CGAGCGTGCCGAAGGACAAGGACTTGGAAATACTGTGTAACTTTGTCCTCAGAGAAGGGTATAATCTCGGGATTGGCCAAAAGGCGGTTTACGCACCAGGCAATTGACTCTGGCTGGACATAGGCTACCAGGCCGTCCTCGAAGTTGTTGATTATGCTCACCGCTTCCGTCGCCACTACCGGCTTGCAGGCATCCCAGGCCTCCAGGACCACTACGCCGAAGGGCTCATTTCTGCTGGGAACGCACATCAGATCGCAGGCATTGACCAGCTCCTCTTTATCCGCGCTGGATGTGTAACCGAGGAATCGGCAGGCATCGGACACTCCAAGCTCGCGGGCCCGGCGCTCGCAGTCCTGCCTCATGACCCCCTCACCCATGAAGATGAAACGGACATCATGTCTGTTGTAAAGGATTCGGGGTATAGCTTCCACCAGCAGGTCTGGGCCTTTCTGTATGCTCATCCGGCCGCAGAATAGGACCAGAGGTGCCATGGGATGAATGCCATATTTCTCTTTGATCCTTCCTGGGTCCAGGCCCCGTCTCATCTTTCCCATGATGATGCCATTGGGAATTATGCGGGTTTTCTCCTCTGGCAGGCCGAATACTCTCATCAGCTCCTCTTGCATCAGCCGGGTGGTGACAATCACCAAGCTGGACTCATAGCAGCCCAGCCACTCCCGGTGAGATATCTCCTGAGATATGCCATAGCCAAAGTGATTTCCATTCCGTCCCCATTCGGTGCTGTGCATAGTAAGAAGAAAGGGCAGGCCATAGTCCCTTTTTATGCGAGTTAAAGCTGGAACCGGATGCCAGTCGTGGCCATGTATGATATCGAACTTGCCGAAAAGCTGTTGCACCGCGCCAAAACGATGGTAAAGAGCATCTCCCATCCGGTCCATCTTATACAGGATATCGCCGGAGCTATCTGAGTCCACCCTCTGATAATGGACGCCATTGATCCGGTCATAAGACTCAAAATCCCCTCGGCGGGTGAAGATATGAACCTCATGGCCTCTTCTGGCCAGAGCTTCGGATATCTCTGATACATGGGGCGCTACCCCTCCTACCTTTATCGAGTATAAGCTCTCCCAGGAGAGCATTCCTATTCGCATCTCTTCTCCAGAGTATTTTCGCTCTAGGCGATTTCTGCTAATGATTTAAGTATCAGTCGAGAGTGGTTTGGCGGTCTCGAATCCAGACCGGGGCCTTCCATTCCTGGTCAGTAGAAGCTGCATCAGGAGTGAAATTAAGCCCTTCAGGAATGAAAAAGAGCCGGATAATTGATGAACCTTTCGGCAATTAAGCCAAATATGTCCCTCTGCCACCTCATCACCAAATCTCCAGCATCTTTTTAAACAGACGCGGAAAAGCTCTATTTTCATTTCTTTTGCCAAGCCAGCTCGTTCTCTCAGAGCAGATTTCCTCAAGCCACATCCCTGTATATATCCAGGGTCTTCTCCGTCGCCCTCTGCCAGGTAAATTGGCTCAGCGCCAGCCTTCTGGCATTCTCTCCCCAGGACAGCAGCCGATCTCTGTCCTCCAAGGCAAGGTTTATTCCCCAGGCGATGTCATCCGCATGGCGAGGATTAACATGGACCCCGGTGGGCTTTGGCGTGGCTGGATTTTGAACTATCTCCGCCAGGCCGGATGTGATCGGTTACCAGCGTGGCAAAGCCGGCCCCAAGCCGCTGCAGCTCCTGCTTGACCCAGGCCTCCAGGCTGCCCCGGCCTACCAGAAGCAGCCTGGCTTTAGGATGGCGGGACAGGACGGATGGAAATGCTGCCATCAGCTCTCTCACCCCCTTCACCGGCTCCAGCCTTCCCAGGAAGAGGATGATGATATCATCTTCGGCAAAGCCGTACCTCTTCTTCAGGGATGCCAGAGCTCCCGGATCGGCCCTTTGAGGATCAAAAAATCCGGCATCCACTCCATGATAGCACACGGAGATTTTTTCCGGAGGTATGCCCAGATCGACTATCTGCCTTTTCATGGCCTCGGAGACGGTTATGATCCTGTCCGCCGCCTCCGAGCCCCTCTTTTCTAACGCCACAAGCTGTTGATTGGGATTATCCGAGCGTCCGACCTCAAGTCCGTGCACATGGTATATCAGTGGCAGCTCTTTCCTCTTGACCGCCATGCCGCCCCAGAGCCCCAGCCAGTCATGGGCCACACAGATATCAAATGGGCCATTATCCATGACCATAGCGGCAGATTGCAGATTTATGCTTATGAGGTCTTCCAGGAAACGCAGGCCATCTCCCCAGGCCAGGGTCTGGGGAGAGAGAAAGATATCCAGGCCATCCCGGATGGCTACGGGATTGGTGCGGAAGACATCCACCCCGCCCATCTGCTCTTGCCTGGGCAGTTGCCCGTCCCCAGGCGTAAAGACAGAGACGCTCTGGCCCAAAGCAGCCATACCTCTCGATATCTCGTCCACATACACCCCCAGTCCGCCATAGACACGAGGTGGAAATTCCAGGCTCAAATAGGCAATTCTCATGATTTTATGCCTCCCACTCCAGCTAGGCCACCAGATTCCTGTAATACTCCAAAACCGGCTCCTTCCAGCCGAACTGCCTGGCCAGGGAGAAGGACTCCTCGCAGAGCAGCCGATATTTTACCTCATCGTCGAGATAGGTCCATGTAAAATAATCCAGGGCCAGAGCATAATCCAGGACCGTCTCCTGGGGCTGAGCGTCGATGTTGTCCACAATCACCACC
>NOLC01000184.1 GCA_002256595.1 Methanosaeta sp. NSP1
AAATCAATCTTTATAAGGCTCAGCCCACCGAGGCCGGTGCCAGACCCCGGCTGGTGCTGGATGGCTAAGACAGCCATGGGGAAAGGCTTTTTGCCCTAAGAGCAGCCCACACAAATGCCCTTATGACCCCAACGGAAGATCAGATATTCTTCGATCCGGAAAAAGTTAGATTCGATCTCAGCCTGCAAGATGCCTTTGCCCTTACCAGGGTACGATCGCTGGGGGAGTTCCTGAGCCTGAAAGAGAGCCTGCCCCACCTGCGCGGCCAGTCCTACTTTTTCGTCAATATTCTGGGAAGCCATTCCAGGCTGATTTTGACCATCATCACCGCCGAGGAGCAGGAGACCATTGCCACCTACGAGCTGGACCCCTGCCCCCTGGGAATTGCCCCTGGAGAGCTGATCTCAGCCAGGATGAGTCAGAAGAATTAGAAATGAATTCCTGCCCGAGAAGAGCCTTAATAGGAGGAACTCATCCGGGTTCGCTACCTTCTCTTGGTGATGATGGATAGGATATCGCAGTCTCTTAGCTCATGCTCCAGGCCCACTGACTGGCCGGGGAACTTGGCGCTCTCGCCCCAGACCAGAGCATAGCGGAATAAATTGACGAAGTCGCGGTGGAGGTGCTCGCATACCGCCTTTACAGTGCTCCCGTCCAAGAGCACCAGCGGCTCTTCCAGATCGGCCTTGCCCCCTTTAGGCTTGAGATAGACCCGAATGAACCCCAGCTTCTCGTAAATGAGATCCTTCAGCTCCTCCAAACCCATGGTGGTGGCACAGGATATGGGAAGATAGTCCCGGCCCAGATCCGTCTTGATCCTGTTCTCTATATCTGCAAATTTTAGATCGAACTTGTTTATAGCCACCACGGATGGAATATAAACCCGGTTTCCGGCCAGAAAGTCCACCAGGCTGTCGGTATCTATGTCCTCGCGTACGGTGACATTGGCATTGACTATGCCGTAGGCCCGGATGATCTCTGCTATCTCAAACTCGGTCATCTTGGTGAGCGGCACGGTGCTGCGCACCATTATTCCGCCTTTCTTCTCCTGGGTGATGTGGATGTTGGGAGGCTGCTTGTCCAGCCGGATTCCGGCATCATAAAGCTCCCTCTCCAGGATATCCAGCCGGTAGTTGAATACGTCGCCCAGTAACAGAATTATGTCCGCGGCCCGAGCTGCGGTTATGACCTCTCTGCCCCGGCCCTTGCCCCTGGCTGCCCCCTTGATGATGCCCGGCATATCCAGGATCTGGATCTCGGCGCCTTTATATTTCATCACCCCGGGAATGACCTCCAGGGTGGTGAACTGATAGGCAGCCACCTCCGATTTGGAGCCGGTGAGATAATTGAGCAGACTTGACTTTCCCGTGGATGGAAAGCCGACCAGGGCTACTGTGGCATCTCCAGACTTTTTGATATAGTATCTTCTGCCACCTCCGCCGCCCTTGATCTTCTGAAGCTCTTGCTGCGCTCTTAATTTGGCGATCTTGGCCTTGATCTTGCCCAGATGGTGCTCTGTGGCTTTGTTCTTCTGAGTGTTGAAGATCTCCTCTTCCAGCGCCTTGATCTGCTCCTCGATGGTTGCCATTTATTGTCCTCTTATCCGGCAATGGCGCAAGCCCCGGGAAACCACGCCCTGCCTCAAGATTGAATTGTTCCAGATTATGCAGCCTGCAAATAAGGCTTCCCCTTTATAAGATGTGGCTCTGGTTTTTTAGTGGAGGCGGTTATGAGGCTGTAATTAGCTATTTTCTCCTTGACTGAAAAAAGCAAAATTCAAAAGAACTTTGAGGCCAGGCTGTGCCTGGTCTGGCAGATCTCAGAGGCCAGGCAGCCCTGGCAGGGCGCGCTCTCAGGCCGGTCGGGAAGCCGGCCATCCTTTATCTGCCGGACCCGGTCTCTGATGCGCAGCACTCTGGCTCGATCGATGCCATGGATCTCTATCCTGCGCACCAGCCCTGCCCTGGCATACTCCACCATTCCTGCGTCGATATGCCTATTCTCCTTCTCTCCCAGGATCAGAGCATAGCCGGAGAGCATGATCCGGTCCTTCTTCCAGACCCCCTCCTCGGGAGCTTTTCCGGTGCGAATGATGGAGGGAACGGCCCCCCATGCCAGCCGATCCAGCCGTCCCGACAGCCCCAATTTTTCAGACCAAAGGTCGACATCCACCTCGCAAGGCAGGAGAAGATCCAGATTCTCCACCAGATGCTGAGATATGCCTTGAATCTCCTGGGTGAGATCTTGGCAGGCGGACCTCAGCTCAGCAGCGTCTATTTTATAGACTAAAGGCAGCTCCTGCTCCAGTCGGCTGAGACTATCATAAAGCAGGCTATAGAGATCCATCTCCGAAATCTCTGAAGACGGGGCAAAGGAGAGGCTCTGCATCAAGGCGCGCAGCAGGATACGACCTGCATCTTCTGCGGCTGCAATAGATCCCAGGTTCTGGAAATATACCAGACGGGGGCAGCGAAGATAGAGGCCTATCTCGGAGATCCTGACCGGAGGGGACATTATGATTACTACTATGAGACGCCCATAGATAAAAAATTTTTCTAAAAGAAGAGAGCCGATTTGAGGTGAAGATCAGCTTTGCCCACTTACAGCATCTCTGTATGGAAAGAGGCCCTCATAATCGGATTGAATTTATTGATGATGAATTGGCCGGCAGCGGAGCAGATGATAAGGGATATACGGAAAATGAGAGTTTTGACTCACTCTTTTGAGGCAAATCCGATCCCATATTCACCAGCCAGGCATCCTCACGACCCTGTCCATAGGAGCTGGTGATCCCGGCCAGAAGGTAGGAGCCGTTTCTGCTCTGAAGGGCATAGGTTCCCATATCATCGCCTCTGCCGCCCAGACTCATCGACCACTGCTCCGTCCCATTGGAATCAACCTTGATCGCCAGAGCATCCCTTCTGCTTTCAATGCCATCTATTCTCCCGGCCATGATATAGCCGCCATCCTCCGTGGGCTGCAAAGATGCAACTGACCCTCCAGTGTACGCCTTTTCCCAGAGTACTTGCCCCTGGGGATCAACTCTGATCAGAAGGATCCTCTTGTCATCCTCTCCCGATTCCGTCCTTCCCACCAGGGCATAGCCATCCTCCATCTCCACCACCTGAAAGCCGGCATCGTCTCCTCTTCCCCCGTAGGTTTCATTCCACATCTCGACCCCCAGGGAATCGGTCTTGAGCAGCCAGATGTCATCGCCCCCCTGGCCAAAGGATGCCGTCCTGCCGGCCACAGTATAGCCGCCGTCCCGGCTCTCTAGAACGGACATGCCCACATCATCCTCAGCTCCGCCAAAGCTCTTCTCCCAGATCAGCCCGCCCAAAGCATCGGTTTTTATCAGCCAGAGGTCCTTTCTGCCGCCCCCAGAGGATTGAGTGTATCCGGCTGCTATGTAGCCTCCATCCATGGTCTGCTCTACCGACCAGCCCCCGTCTCCGGAAGAGGATACGAAGCCGCCAAATGTTTTATCCCAGATCAGGCCGCCAGCCCCGTCGGTCTTGACCAGCCAGAGCAGCTCCCCTCCCAGGGCATATGAATTCGAGCTGCCCACCACAATATAGCCGCCGTCATCTGTCTGCCGGACAAAATAGCCCACATCCTCCCCCGATCCCCCATAAGCCCGGCTCCAGGTACAATTTCCGAGAGCATCGGCCTTGACCAGGAACAGATCGCTGCCTTCTCCTCTGCTGGCAGTGTTTCCGGCCAGGATGAAACCGCCGTCTGCTGTCTCCTGCAAGCACCAGGCTCCATCGCTATAGCCTTCCCCAAAGGTCCTATTCCACTGCTCCTGAGGGGCGTTGGCAGCCAGAGCCGAAAAGCCGCTGGAGAGGAAGAGAAGGGAAAATAGCAGGACCCTGAATAGGGACTCTGAAGAAGTGTATCCAGTCCGGCAATTGAAGCTGAAGATCCATTTCATTTAAAATCCCTGGTCCTGAAATTTGATGCTCTTGTCCATCTCAAACTCCCCCTCCAGGAAGAATGTGGAGTCCACACCGCCTTTGCCTATCTCATGCCTGGATGCTCTGGTAGCATAGGAGCCCTTGAAGCTGTTGGACGGGCTCGATCCGGAATCCTTAGTGCCAATATCGGCATTGATTTTCCGGCCCGAAAGGCTGGAATTGTCTTCTGCTCTGCCCAGGCTGATATTATTCAGGCTGCCATTTTGGGGCAGGCTGGAGTTGATGGTGCTGTTTTCACTGTAATTTCCTGCCGACTCGATGCCCGCGGGAGGTTTGCCCGGATCACCTCCGGCTCCTCTGCCCGGAGAAATTGGAAGAGCGGCCAGAGCCTCTGCCATCCTGTCCTCCATCTTCTTGATTCCACTGCCCGGCAGGAGATTGGAGGGGAGATCCTGACCCGGGGGCATTGCGAAATCTGATCGGTCCAAACAGAGAGCCTGCTGCCAGAGAGATATCATAACCATCATCATCAAAATTGCCGCTGCCCGCTTCATATAGTCCCCTTCTTCATCTGCTGACATTATAATCTTCTTCCTCCTGCAATTTTAACCTTGCCATTCAGATTTCCGCCCATTCTGTGGCGAGGATTTATCAATCTCCTGGCATCATCCAGGATATCGTGTACCTGGACTATTTCCCTTACCCGTCTCTCCGGCTCCATCAGGATCGGATGCTGGACGCAGTATATGATATTGTGAGCCGAGGCGATCATGGAATTGTCATGATCGATGCCCCCACAGGAACGGGAAAGACCAGTTGCATCAGCGCTGCTCTGGCCGCAAGGCCGGGGAAGATCATAGTTGCAGTGCGAACCGTCTCCCAGATCGATATCTACATCGATGAGATTAGCAGGATCTGGTCCAAGACCCGCCATAAGCCGGAGATAGCCTATATGGTGGGCAAGCAGAAGATCTGTCCTCTGGAAGGCGAGTTTCGCGGCGAAAGCGTCTATGCCGGCTGCTCCAGGCTGCGGGAGTGGAGCCGCAATTATGTCTCATCCAAAATCGGCAAAAGCAACTGTAGCATTTACGACCCTGCCTCGGACAGCATGCCGGAGGAGACGCCTGGATACAGAACCTTCTGCCCCCATTACCTGAAGAGCAGAGAGGGCTTCGAGCTGAACGGCACAATCCACTTCCGAAGGTCCTGCCGGGCTCTGGATGTGGTGGAATCCTTAAAGAAGCGGCCCATACCTCCTTCCGAGCTCACAGAGGCCTGCCAGGGGATATGCCCTTATGAGATAATGAGCCTGTATGCCAAAGACTCTGACATTGTGATCATGAACTACTCCCACCTCTTCTCTCCCGACTTTCAAGACATCATCTTCCAGTGGCTGGAGATGGATTCGGAAAAGGTCACATTGATCATAGACGAGGCCCATAACCTGGGAGATGCCGTCCGGGACATGAACTCCAGAATTCTAACCATGCGCATGATAGACCTGGCTGAAACTGAGGTGGAGAAGTTCGAGGGCACTTTAGGCCAGGCCAGGCTGGACGAGAGCAGGGAGAAGGCCTCCTGGAGGCGGGAGGGAATAAGGATCATCCGCCTTCTTCTGCCCAGGCTGAAGAGATTTCTGCACAGCAAGCAGGAGAGGATGGCGGAGGGAGAGGCACTGCTAGACGCGGATCTCTTCCGATCCTTCCTCTACGCCGACCTGGATGATATCGATGAGGCCCTCTCCAATTTCTCGGATGTGGCCGTAGCCGTAGCCGACCTCAATTTAGCCGAGGGAGACAGGGAAAACCTCCAGGGCGATATTCAGCCCAGTCTGGCCCTGGTGCTGCTGTTTCTTAATGACATAGAGAAGGCGGAAAGAGACGAATCCTATCAGAGGAAAATTGCCGTATCCGGGTTGAGCGGCAGGAGGCAGGCCCGGATGGAGGTCAATAACATCGATCCTGCTGCCAATATCCGGCGCATCACCGACAACATCAATGCCACAGTAATGCTCTCCGGCACATTCTCTCCCCTCGAGGCCTATGAACTCTACCTTCTGGGCCAAGAGAACCGAGCCACCAAATTAAGTCTGCCCAATCCTTTTCCCAGAGAGAACCGGCTGATACTGGGGGCCAGGAAGGCCACCACCCAACTGGAGATCAGAGAGGACGCTGACAACCGGGAGGAGATTTCCGGGCATATCAGATCCCTGATAGAATGTGTTCCCGGAAATGTGGCTGTGTTCTTCACCTCTTATCCCATGATGAATGCCTACCGAGAGGTTTGCCAGAGCTCATGCCAGCGGGCAGGGAAAAAGCTCTGCATTGAGCCCCGCAGCGCTGAAGATGTGCCTCAGGTTCTGGGCGAGTTCTTCCGCCTGGCCGGGCGGGGAGGCGGAGTCCTGACGGGAGTATGCGGGGGAAAGCTGGCCGAAGGGATAGACTACAAGGGAGAGGCTTTGAACGGGGTTGCGGTGATAGGCCTGCCCCTGGCTGCCTTCAATGAGATTCAGAGGGAGATCAACGGATACTATACCAGAAAATACGGTCCGGCCAAGGGCATGCTCATCGCCTATACCCTTCCAGCCATCAACCGCGCACTGCAGGCGGCAGGCAGGGTTATAAGAGCCGAATCGGAGAACGGCGTCCTATTGTTCTGCGATCGCAGATTCTCCGAGCAGGGGCCGGGGGAAGTTGGCAGCTTTCTGCCCGCGTGGGTCAAAGATGAGATGATACTGGCCGATGCAGGAGAAGGATGGGAGATCATACTGAAAAAGGTGGCTGAATGGAAGATAGAGCAGTCATCCCGGAATAGATCAGCCAGGCCGGATGCCTCCATTCTGGAGGGGCTTCCCTCTGCACGTCCAGGCCGCAAGGGAAGATCGGGCAAGAAGGACCTGCGGGAGCTGGCCAGATCACTGGGACTTGGAGGGCAACCTGGCCATAGCTCCTCAGGAGAGAAGGATGGAAGATCCAGAAAAAAGGCAGCTTAGTCTATCGGATTTGCCTCCAGGACCCGCAGGGGTATAGCTCCCAGAGCTTTTCCAATGGTGGACTTGGCTATGCGCCCGGCATGCTCCTCGCTCTCAGCATTGAATATCTTGATCTCAAAGAGCAATGCCACCAGGGCGGTGCTGGCCACCAGAAAGACTCCCGCCAGGGGCTCGCCGCACTCCGGGCAGTCCCACTGGCCCATCTCTACCTCCACGAAATCCATCTTTCTCTGGTTCAGCCTCTTTCCTGCTTCAGATATGGCTACACCAATGGCATCATCCTCGGTCTTGACATCCCTGACCAGCCAGGCACCCTCTAAAAGGACATTGAAATTAGGCATCTTCTTAGCTCTCTGGATGATGTAGGATATCTACCTTACCCGTGCCTGGGATTGAGGGTTAGGAAGATGCGACTGTGTGCAATTCAGGCATAGTGGCATTAGCATAAAAATATTGCAGTTAGCAGTATCGCCAGAATATCTTCTCTGCATCACCGATGGCTGCAGGTGAAAATCAACTCATCCACTCCAAATTTATCTGAATGATAAACCTTCTCACATCGCTCAAGCTCCGCCCATATGCGACTATCATCAGGGATCTTTGGAAAGTCAACGATGATAACGCTGAAATCCTCCGCATCCTTGATCACATCGCTGAATGTGGCTATCTGAAATGCTCTGGAGTGAATCTCCTCGATGTGGTCGAGATGGATGGCGCTCTCTGGGGGAAGATATCCAACCAACCCCTGATTGCGGTATACAAATATCTCCTCTCCCAGAGGAAATCCTTCCAAGTTTTCTATCAGATCAGAGGTTGCCTTATTCGGATCAGGCAGGCCCATCAGGCCGGCCTGATAAAGGCTTACGCAGAGGTTGCAGGCTAGTGCTGCCGATATCAGCAGCACAGGCAGTCTCCTGTTCCGGGAGAGAATAGACATGCCAAATAGAGCTGCACAGATGCCCCAGCTTGACAGGAGGATTAATCCCGGCACATAGAATCCGACCGGTCCCCCGTTTGACGAATAAGGCACCATAACCCGGCCCAAAGAGGTCAGGAAATTCTGGATGAACTCCAGCTTCGGCTCCAGGGGGATAATGGAATGAGGGATCGTCCCGAGCAGCAAAAGTGCTCCCAGAGCCAGAGCAAACCCGGTCAAGAAGAGCCACTTCTCTTTTATCAGCCCTTCGAATATGTCCCGTCCGTAATTTATCATCAGGATTATCATGCTCGGTATTATAACCATGAAGTATCTGTCAAAGGGCCTGCCCTGATCCGAGTTGAAGACCAGGAAGATGAATAGAGATGAGAGCAGATATAGAAGGTGAATATCTGCGGGAAAGCTCCAGATCTTTGTCCTGGTCAGGAGCACCAACAAGAAAAGGAGAGATATCGGGCCAAACCATAAAAAGAGGATGAAAAGCGAGGTCAGGCCCAGAACAGGAATCTTGAAAAATCCGCCCAGATCCTGAGTGTGAGCGATGGAGCTGGTTAAGGCCAGAGGATAGATGTAGTGGACAAAAGCAAGCACAGCCGCAAAGAGCCCGGCAGTGACGCCGCAATAGATCAAAGAATGCCTGATGCGCTCTGTTATGGATGTGCTTTGGGAGAAGATGATGTACATGCATATGGCCATGGGCGCGATCACTGCGATGAACATAGTTAGCATGGCCATGGCCGAGAGCACTCCGGCAGCCAGCAGGTCGAATTTCTTTCTCTTCTCCACAAATTTTTCTGCAAAAAAGACAGAAGATATCATGAACAGGGTAAGTAGCGATGTTTGAAGAACCTGGTTGGAAGTGTTTATCTGCCAGGGAAAGAATGCCAGGAGCATCAAGCCGAGCAGAGCATATTCCGCCCCGAATCTCTTCCTCAGATATAGCATAAGCAGAATTGTGGTTGCAATCGACGCGGCAAGCGGTATCACCCTGAAGACCCAGTTTGAGGTGCCGAGAATCGAGGCGAGAATAGAGTTCGGTAGCTGCCAGAGGGGAGGCTGACCATAGTCTCCCAGAAAATTTCCGGGAAACTCCAGGCAGAGGAAGGTGCATTTAGGCAGGATCTCGTCCTGGGAGAGCGTCCTGTCGATATCAATCAACCTGAAGAAGAGGAAAATTGCGATAAGAATAAGAAGCATTACAAGTAGTGTTTTGCTGTTTCGCTTCATGTTTCAGCCTTAGGGTAATCGTGATCCAGGCGGCGTTCACATCTCCTTTGCGTTTTAGTCTTCCTGACATCGCTGGGATAAAGCTTTTACGACTCTCAGAGCCAAATGGCATGGAGGCCTAAAGGGCCTATAGCTTTTGGGGTTATGGGCAACCATATTAACAGGGGGTGAAATTCATACTTTAGGAGAATTCCCTTGGGTCTGATGAAAATCCATTGGCTTTTTATAGAGCTTGAAGCACAAGCACAAGTTCAAGGGTTTTGGTGATATCCCACTTAAGCCGGATAGATTTAAAATTGGATATGGGAAGGATATTGGGGAGATGAACATGATCCTTATGGCCGGGAGAGATCATAACGAAAAACTTGCTTAGATTCAGGATAGCATCAGCATTGCTGGCACTTGCAATCCTTTTCGTTTTGGTATATTCAGTTGGATTGGGGAACTTCTATCGGGTAATCATATATGCCTCCCCTGCCGGATTGATCTCAGCGGTTATGATCTACTCATTATCATGGATCTTAAGGACGGTGCGGCTTGATAGTCTGGTCAAGAATGTGGGAGCCAATGTTGAAACCTGGGAGCTATTTAAATTATATATATCTGGCAATGCATTAAATGTCATCTTGCCAGCGAAACTCGGAGATGCAGCTGTGATCTTCTATCTCAAGATGCGGGGCATTGGCATCGGAATGTCGACAGCCATCGCCGTTCAATGTCGAATTCTTGATGTTCTTGCCCTGCTGATTCTCTCTCTTCCTTCTGCCATCTTGCTTTTTCGAGAGAAAATCCCGGAATGGATCAGTCTCATGCTGGTCGGGTCTTTAATCATCGCTGCCCTTCCCCTCGGAGTTGTGATCCTGAGCAAAACCGGGAATTTGCCGCATCTTATGAACAAAAAATTCACATTCTTGAATAAAAAAAAGAATGTTAGCCTTTTTATGGAAAAGGCCAGGGATGCATATTTTGAATACATTAAATTGGCCTCCATAAAAAGACTTTTTGCCATAAGCCTAATACTATCTCTTTTTATCTGGCTATTAGAGATCCTGACCTGCTATGCAAATTCTCTAGCTTTAGGGGCCCAGGTGCCAGTATTGGCGGTCGTTTTGGGTGTATCTCTGGCCAATATGGGAAAGGTTGCTCCGGCTACACCAGGATCGATAGGAATCTACGAGAGCATCCTTGCAGCGGTCTTAGCCTTGTTCGGAGTGCCGATGGAGCTGGCCGTTCCCATAGCCATATTGGATCATGCCATCAAGAACTCTTTTACTCTGGCTTTGGGAGTTCCGGCCACAACCAATCAGGGATTGGATCTTTGCGAACTGGCCAAAAGGAGTCAGGCCCAGGAATATTAGGGGATATTCAGGTCGATAAATATGGCAACTTTCGACGAAGGCTTTCCAGATTAAGTCTAGAGATATTGCGATAGTTTAAAGCAAATATAATTCCTACCAAATAAGCAGGAATGCTGCTCATCGCAAAAAAAGGAACGGCTAAAGTTGCTGCCAATAATAATGCCCAGAACAACCATGACTTATTAGCTTGGGGAATTCTGATCAATGCTTTCATCAATGCATATGTGGCGGCAAAGGTTAGCAGCCAGATAAGGATATTATGCGGAATTCCAAATGTTGATACAATTATTGATCCTATTAGAAAATGCACATATAGGAAAAGCAGTGAGTTTTGGCCAAAGAACTGAATCAGGCCATTGCTACTTAAGGCCTTCCAATGACCAATAGCAATCGAAGATGCAGTCACCACTAGCAAGCATAATATGAAGTAGTCTAAACTCATATCCATCTTATTTAAATTAACTCCAGTCAATAGGAAAACACTCAGCAAGGAGATGAGGGCAATTCCTCCCATAAACACCTTTTGATGCACTTTGAGCTTCCAAAGAAATATGCCAAACATAAACAGAGACAGCCAGGGAACAATAGGAAAAACAAGGCCAGTCAAAAAGCCAATTGCCGGCAAGTCCAGAAAATAATGAATGGCAAACGGTACGGGAAACAGCCATGAGACTCTGGAAAGTCCCAATGCAAGGACTATGCAAGATAAGCTGATAACATGCAGAATTTCGGATTTGCTAAATATAGATATGGGGTCGATGACATCATAATATGAAAATTCGATGATAGAATTATATGAAAATCCCAGGATAAATAACATCAAATAGTAGAATAAGATCTCAAGCATCCTCTTTTTCTGTAATTGGAAAGTGAGCACTACTCCCGATACAGCAAAAAATAGGGCTGGCGCAAACCCTCCCAAAAACCCTACTATCTGACAATCCTGGGTGTAATGAGAGAAAACCATCATGATGCACCCTATTCCTTTGATAGCATCAAGTGACTCGTCTCTGCTCATGGTCATAGGGGATCGTCAATTGACTATAAAGCTTTCGACTCATTGCGAGCATCTGAAGAGTCCTGAAAGTATTTCGCACCTGCTCCGGTTTCGTTTCGTGTGAATGATTAAAATTCTTCTCAATATCAAGAACAAAAGCTGATTCGAAGCTAAAGCGGTTCTATTTCGGGATTAAGAGCAGGCACGGAGCTAAAGTCGCTATCGTAACGCTGGCAAGAAAGGTTATCTGCATCCACCATCACCTCATCGTTAATCGGGAGA
>NOLC01000167.1 GCA_002256595.1 Methanosaeta sp. NSP1
CTTTATCGATATGGTGATCTATGTGTTGGAAAGCTGTAACTTGCCTGTACCTGATGAGGGCGGACTACTCTATAAGCTGAAAGCGATAGGACTAAAAGTTGGAAAGTAGAGTAGCATTAAATATGTATATATGAGATAGATCAAACCCAGGCTAATATCATATAAATCTATGAACTGGGGACCAATTCAAATTCCGGTATTCATAAGACCTCTGACATCCATTAGGTGGTGACTATTACGCGGCTAGAGCGACTAGGGACTTGGATTGCTGCCAATCCAGAGACGATCCTGTTGATTGCAGTCCTTACAACGATTTTTTCCATCGGTTACGCCCAGCAAGTGGAAAAGGCGGCAGGGCTTGAGACCATGGTGGATGCAAACTCCAGGACCTACCAGGAGTTCGACCACCTCTATACAGAAAACTTCGCCACGGAAGATATCGTGTTGCTCATCGAAGGCGAAGATGTATTAACGCCTGATGTTTTGAAGGCCATGGACCGCCTATCTCGAACGATGAGGGAGACGAAAAACGTAGCCAGCGTAAGCAGCATAGCAGACGTGGTTATGGATGCAGAGGAACGAGAGACCGGCGTGCGCCAGGTTCCTGACAGTCAAAAAGCCATAGACGAAATTCTTAGCAACACCAATCCTGAGATCCTCAAGCCTGTGATGATTGACGAGACCCACACCATACTGACGGTGAGAGTTCCCGACCGTCTATCTGCTGAAGCGACCGAGGAGGTAGCCGCAGATCTGAAGTCGGCTGTGGCGATGGCCGATTTTCCCTCGGGCCCATCGCTCATCATTACAGGAAATCCCCCGCTGAATATATCAATAAAAAAATCAATAGGTTCGAGCTTTATCGTGCTCTTGGTGGTGGCCATAGGATTTATGGCAATAGCGCTATTCATACTTTTCAGACACCTCACCAAACCCATCTTGCCCTTGACGGTAGTGCTCCTCGGAACCATCTGGACCTTCGGAGCTATGGGCCTTCTGAAAATCCCCTTGAGCTTTACGGCTATGGCCGCCTTCCCGGTTTTGATAGGCTTGGGCATCAATTACACCTTACAGCTTCGCAATCGGTTTGTGAGAGAGGTGGCTGAGGGTAAAACATCCGGCCAGGCCATCATCCAAACGGTAGTTCACACCGCTCCTGCCGCCGCAATCGCTATGTTCCTGACCATTGGGGGTTTTGCGGCTCTCAAGTTCTCAACCGCCCCCATGATTAAAGACTTTGGAAAGCTTTGCGTCATCGGAGTCATTATGTGCTTTCTTGCGGCTCTGTTCGTGGGCTTGACCATGATGGGTCGTTTGAAAAGCGATAAACCTGCCGAGAAAACTGAACGGGGAAAAGTCGTAGACGTGCTGGAAAGGACTCTGGCAAAGGTTGCTGACCTCTCGGTCAAAGCATGGCCTGTGGTGCTGGTTGTGGCGATTTCCATCGCCTCGATTGGAATATATTTCGATGGCCAGGTGAGCGTACAGACCGACGACAAGAAATTCCTATCTCAGGATCTCCCTGAGCTCGTCTCCTTCCGGCACCTAACCAAGATAACAGGCGGCACAGACAAGATCAACGTCATCTTGCAGGCGGATGATATCACAGATCCAGCGGTCCTGAAGTGGATGGACGATTTCGAGGTTTATGAGCTGGAAACCCGAAAAGAAATTCTCAGTGCCATCAGTATAGCCACCCTGATCAAAGGAAACAACTATGGCAAAATTCCCGAAAGCCGGGAAGAAGTGAACGCCATACTGGACAAGATTCCTCAATCCGCCAAAGATTCGTACATCAATGGAGCTAAAATGGCTCTGATCAACCTCGCCGTGGGCAACGCACCGGAGAACTTCGATCAGGCAGGAGTTGATAGGCTCAGGAAGGAGATCGACAAGGACATAGCATGGCGGGATCTGCCTCCCGGAGTCTCAGTCATCCAGACCGGTTCAATTGTGATCAAGGCTCCGGTCCTGGTTGCCATATCCGAAGACAGACGGTTGATGACCCTCATTGGCTTGGTCGCCATATACTTCATTTTAATCTTGATATACCGAAACCCTGTAACGGCACTTCTGCCCATCCTTCCCATGTTGGTGGTGATAGGCGCAATGGGAATTGTGATGTACTTTGGAGGCATAGTGTACACTCCGTTGTCAGCCACCTTCTTGGGAGCCATGATTCTCGGAATTGGCTCAGGATACTCGGTGTTCACCATGGAGCGATTTAAAGAGGAGAAGAGCAGATCAGGTGATTCTATGGAAGCTCTTCGAGCTACTTATAGAAACATCACTGTCGCCCTTGGGGCTTCCGGAATGACTGCCATCTTTGGCTTCTCTGCCTTGATCTCATCTCCATTCCCCATCCTCAGCAACTTTGGGGTGGTGATAGTGCTGGCCGTATTCCTTGCCCTGATAGTAACGTTTACAGTATTCCCAGTGCTTTTGATAGGGCTGGAAAAGTCTGAGATCTGGATGGCTACCAAGTTGGCTGCCCTGAAAAAACCTGCTTTTTGGAGTATAGGAGGATGACGAAATTGAAGATAACAATTGCCTGTCTTGCTCTGGTGTTGATCCCAACGCTGGCCGCCTCTATGGACAACTACTGGGATTCATTCGGTTCACCACAATTGCAGGCAAGCCTTGGTGATACTAATCAGTTCTATCGGGGCGATACAGTCAAGCTTAATGTGGATCTCACCAACTACGGCCGGATATTGGGATTAAAAGCAGACAAGAAGGCAGAAAGCAAGATGGAAATTGAGCTTTCCGATAGGGAGTTCGAATATGAGCAGTCACTGCCGACTGCCCTTAACATCACTGCCGCACTTCGATCCGGCACAGATTTCATAGAAGTCCAGTCTGATAAACAGGTGGTCAAGTCACTTAAATCGGGCAGCAAGAGCGAAGATCCTTTGGAGTTCACAATAGAGATCGCAAGTCACGCACCTGCCGGAACTTATCCCATGTTCCTCGATTTAAATTACGATTACCAGAACAACGTCGAGGTCTATGCAGGAGAACTGGATCCTGAAGCGGGTCTGAAAGGGTTTCAGGTCTTTTACTCGTACAAAAAGGCTAATCAGAGCTTTAGCATTCCCGTGGTGATAGAAAAGCAGGCTGACTTCAAGATAGTTGACACGACTGCCGAACTTGGAGCGGGCGAGAAGGACGGCAATGTGGCAGTCACCTATGTGAACATCGGAGAGGAGCCTGCCAAAGAAGCCACCGTACGTTTGAGCATCTCTAAACCCTTTTCTTCTGTAGATGATCAAGCGTTTATCGGAAATCTGCTGCCTGGAGAGGAGAGGACAGTTGTCTTCAGGATGGATGTGGACTCCGATGCAACGGCCAAAGATTATGTCATCAATAGCGAGATCAAGTACATCGACGTGAATGGAATTTCTGCCATCTCTGAGAGCATGAAGATTCCAGTAGAAGTCGCTCAGCCAGGAGGCTTCAGCAAGATTGCTTATATTTTGGCGGCGTTGATAGCTTTAGCAGCGGCTGGATTTTACCTCAACAAAAGGAGGAAGGCATGAAAGAACTTAGGAGGATCGAATTGAAGAGATTGATTAGATGTCTCGCCATTGTGCTGATGCTGACACTTCCATTGGCTGCAGGGTCTGAATTGGCTGCAGGGGGGGCTGAATTCATGCCGTTGAGGTCAACCGTGGAAAATTACTGGGATGTCACAGGCTCGCCCAAGCTGGATGCGAGTGTGGTTGGCACTAATGAGTTTAACCGGGGAGACAAAGCGATCCTTCGTGTGGCATTGAGCAACATCGGGACCATAACCGCTTTTGAGCCAGATGAGAAACCCGAAGATGAAAAGGAGAAAAAGTTAGCTGACTTTGAGTTCACATTGGAGAAAGCAAAAACGGTTGCTTTTCCCATCACCGGGGAGCTTCACTCTCTTTCGGAATATATCACTGTCCAGTCAGGCAGGCAGGTCATGGAAGCTCTACCCAGTGGCCAGAGATCCAAAGATCCCATGGAATTTGCCATCGAGGTGGATAATGATGCTCCGGAAGGCCAGTATCCCCTGGCACTCGTCGTGTTCTATGCATACCAGGAGAACGCGGGGGTAGGCGCCTCGGATGTGGATTCTCTATTGGGACTGCAAGGATTTAGGCAAAATGCTGCATTTGGAGTGAAGATCGAGTCAATCAATCTCACTGTGGCGGTGAAAAGCAAAGCCGATTTCCAGGCCGTTGATGTGGACTCGCACCTGAATGCAGGCCAGGAGGGTGGCGTCATAAAGGTAACCTACAGGAATACGGGCAAAGAATCGGCAAAGGACGCTCTCGCAAGAATCAGTCTATTCATGCCCTTTTCTTCCGCAGATGATCAGGCCTCATTGGGAACATTAGAGCCTGGGGATGAAAAGACGGCGACATTCAAGCTCGATGTGGATGAAGAGGCAATAGCTGGAAACTACAGCATCAACACCGAGGTTAAATATACCGATCTCAAGGGAAATAGCATAATATCGGAGACGATTAGCTTCCCTGTGAATGTTGGACCGGCAAAGAGATCTTACCTGGGGATGGCGCTACTGGCGGTGATATTATT
>NOLC01000147.1 GCA_002256595.1 Methanosaeta sp. NSP1
CCGACCTCAGTGGTGATGATGGCATCAGGCGCAATCTCACACAGCTTCTCGACCACATACTGGGGCTTGATGATATTCATATCCGGAATATAGCCCAGTGGATAGTCTTTCTTCCAGCCCTCCACCTTTTCATTCCACTCCCCTCTGGCCTTGGGGCCCACCTCTTTGACCAGGGCGGAGAGGGCATTTTTGGCGTCTCCCACCACCGGGATGTCCACCCTCACGTTCTTGCCCACCTCAGCCGGGTCCACATCGATGTGAACTATCCGGGCATGGGGGGCAAAGCTGGATATCTTGCCCGTGACCCGATCGTCAAAGCGCGCGCCCACGGCTAAAATCAGATCCGACTCCTGAATGGCATAATTGGCATACCTGGTGCCGTGCATGCCCAGCATACCCAAGGAGAGGTGATGATCCTCCGGGAAGCAGCCCACTCCCATGAGGGTGGTGGTCACAGGTGCATTGATCTTGGTCGCCAGATCGAAAAGTTCGCTATGGGCTGATGCGTACCTGACCCCTCCACCCACATAAATGACCGGCCGGCTGGCCTCCATCAATGCTTTTGCCGCCTTCTTGATCTGCATCTCATGGGCCTTGACCGAAGGATGGTAGCCGGGCAGGTTTACTTCCGGCCAGGTGAACTCGACCTCATCCACAGTCACATCTCTGGGCAGGTCGATCAGAACCGGCCCCGGCCGCCCGGTGCGGGCTATGTAGAATGCCTCCCGGAAGACCTGGGAGATCTCCTTGGCACTCCGCAGCAGATAATTATGCTTGGTGATGGGCAGAGTGATACCGGTTATGTCCGCCTCCTGGAAGGCATCCTTGCCTATGAGCCAGGTGTTCACCTGCCCGGTGATGGCCACCATGGGCACCGAATCCATGTAGGCATTGGCTATGCCCGTGACCAGGTTGGTCGCCCCCGGCCCGGAGGTGGCGATGCACACGCCGACTTTCCCCGTGGCCCTTGCATATCCGTCCGCCATGTGAGCCGCACCCTGCTCGTGGCGCACCAGAATATGGCGGATATCGGACTGGTAGATGGCATCATAAAGAGGCAGCAGCACCCCGCCAGGAAGCCCGAATACCACATCCACGCCCTCTCTTTTCAGGCTCTCCAGAACCGCCTGGGCGCCGGTCATCTTTTGGGGCGTCTCCCGGCCTGTATTATGGTCTTTCTTCGAGCCATTGCCCGCTAAGCCCTGAGACATTTGGCTTTATCCTCCTCTTCCAGTCGCATCAGCCGGTTGATGCCCTCCAGCACCGCCTCGACCGATGCCATGATTATATCTGCATCAGCTCCCCGAGCCGTTATCTTCCTGTCTGCCATTGCCATTGTCACCCAAACTTCCACTACTGCATTTGTTCCGCCGGTTATGGCGTCCACATGATACTCCTCAAGCCTGACATCGGCTACACCTGAGATGGCCCGCCTTATGGCATTTATGGCCGCGTCCACCGGCCCCACTCCCACACCCGCCTCCAGCCTCTCGCTGCCGTTGAGCCGGATCTTGACCGAGGCCGTGGGAGTAACTGTATTGCCGGCCACCACGGTCACCTCCTCCAGCTTGACCTTGGGCTCCATCTGAATGGAGAGCACGGTGTCAGCAATGGTCTGCAAATCGGCGTCCGAGACCCGCTTGCCCTTGTCTCCCAGCTCCTTGACCCGGGCCACAATCTGGGCCAACTGGCCTTCGGATACAGTCATGCCGAACTCTCGCAGGGCCAGCTCCACCGAGGCCCTTCCGGCGTGCTTGCCCAGCACTATGCGCCTTTTTCTTCCCACAGTCTCCGGGTGAATGGGCTCATAGGTCGCTGTGTCTGCCAGCAGGCCGTGCACATGAATTCCCGCCTCATGGGTGAAGGCATTCTCGCCCACTATGGCCTTGTTGGGGGCCATGGGAAGGCCGGTCAGGCGCGATACCAGCCGTGAGAGCTGGTAGATGTCCTGGCATTTGATTCCGGTATCTATCTTATAAAGCGATTCCAGGGACATGACCACCTCCTCCAGGCTGGCATTGCCCGCCCTCTCACCGATGCCGTTCACAGTCACATGGGCCTGGGCTGCTCCCGAACGCAGAGCAGCTACGGTATTGGCAGTGGCCATGCCGAAGTCATTGTGACAGTGGATGCTGATGGGCACGCCGAGTTTGCCAAGCCTGGAGAATATCTGCCCCGTGACCTCAGGAACCAGGACTCCCACAGTATCACAGAAAGCCAGCCGGTCCGCTCCGGCCTCGATGCCGGCGCGGTAAAGCCGGGCCAGATAATCCTGGTCGGCCCGGCTGGCATCCTCGCCGGACAGCTCCACCACCAATCCATGATCCTTGGCATACTCAGTGGCAGCAACCGCCTGGCTTATCACCGACTCGCGGTCGGATTTAAGCTTGCAGCGGATATGAAGATCGGATACGGGCACCACCAGGTGCACCGAATCGACATCGCAGCCGATAGCCACATCGATGTCGGAGCATAAAGCCCGCACATAGCTGCATATCTCCGCCCTCAGGCCAGAATCAGCTACAGCTTTTATGGAAAGGCGCTCCCCCTCCGAGGTCATGGCCGATCCGGCTTCGATCACATCCACGCCCAGAGAGTCAAGCCCCTGAGCGATGGCCAGCTTCTCCTCGGTGCCCAGAGAGACACCGGGGGTCTGTTCTCCATCACGCAGGGTGGTATCTAGAAATCGTATTTTACCAAATAAAGCGATCCCACGCATTCATTATCAATCACCTCGGCCAGCCGGGCCGTTCTGAGCCTGAAATCTTTAATGATTGATAAATCTGACGGAGATGAGGCTTTTCGTCGAATGACGTTTTTGAGGGGGAAGATTTAAAGCATGGAAGCATGATGCCCCTCATCAGAAATGGTGGTGGTTTGGTATATGAGGATCAAGAACTTACTTCCTCTCTTAGCTTTGCTTTCAGCCTTAATCATAATCATTGTTCCCCCGGCCCTGTCTCAGTGCGGCACCAATTGGATGGGTGATACCTCCGGGGATACCGAATTTTATGTGAGCAGAAACCAGAACCTGGGCACCGGGCTGGGATCAGATGCGCCGGAATCATCTGCCTCCACGGCACCGGCTGTGGCTCTGGGTAGTAGCGCCAGGGCAAAGGCGAACGCCACTCTCTCAAGCGTGAAGGTGGACCGTCCCAGCTCGCAGAGCCCGGGATCGGCAATCATCTGGATGGCAGAGGCTTCCAATCCCGGCAATGAGCCCATGCTCTATGACTTCCTGCTCTCGGGCCCCTCAACCGGCGGAGAGTTCAGGGATATGACCGGCTGGAGCGAGCAGAGCTCCTGGACCTGGAACACAACGCAAGCGGATGCGGGAGACAATCAGATCAGGGTTTTGGTGACCCGCCAGGGCTCCACCGCCTTTGAGGACGGCCGGACTCTATCTTATCGTATCGGCGCTGATTTCAATGAATCCTCTGATAATGCGGCAAGCCCCAGCGCTTCCGCAGGAGCCGTCCCTCAACCACAATTGAACATAATTGGGGCCAATATGAACGTGCCCGATACAAAACCAATACCATTGGCCCAGCCGACCGAGGCCCTTGCCGCAGATGCGGCTTTTCAGGCTCCTGAGCCCCAGGAGCCGGAGATACTGGATGTGGAGGGCAAATGGACCATAAAGCTCGAGAATGCGGCAATATCCCTCAATCCGCTCAATCTGATTCAGAATGATGAGAGCGTCATGGGCTCGGGAACATTCAATGAGGACGGCTCAAAGCTTCCGGTAACAGCTACTGGCTCCGTCTCCAGCGATGCCATGAGCCTGCACATATGGACGGTCGTATCTGAATACGGCAACAAGATCGATAAGAGCGTTGATCTGGATCTGGCCCGGGTGGACAGCACCATCAGCGGCAGCTACAATCTGTACTCCGGCGAGGAGCTCATAGGCAGCGGAAACGCCACCGCCAGCCGGGCTGGGGCCTGAGGAGGAATACAATGAGCATGAAATCGATTCTGAGCCTGGCTCTGATTCTAATCATACTGGCCAGCCCGGCCTGGGCCGGTTGCGGAAGATGGGTGGTCAGGGACAACACCGACTTTCTGGCTGATCCCCTATTCGATGCGGCCATGGAATCCTCCACCGGGATCAATGCCACCAGTGGCTCTGAAGCCCCGGCAGCCGAAAACCAGACTGAGGACGAGAGCAGCGCCCCGGCATCAACTGAGGCTGCCGTCCAGAAGGCGGCTCCTGTAATCGACCTGGCCGGAAAGTGGAAAATAAGCATGACCGGGGACGGATCAGAAGCTGCCGGAAGGAGCATGGATATCATACTTATCCAGTCTGCGGACCGTCTGCAGGGCTATGGTACCATTACCGAGGGGAGTTCTGATGTTACGGCCACGGCTACGGGAGCTGTATCCAACGACGGTATCAGCCTGGAGGTAAAGGTTGGCTCCCAGAAGAAGGATTACCGGCTGGATCTGGTTAATGAAGGAGGCAGGCTGCAGGGCAGCTATGAGCTCTACCAGGCCGAAAAGCTGGCCGAGAGCGGCAATGCTACTGCCAGCCGGGCGGGAAGCTGAAAAGCCGCCTCTCTTTTCT
>NOLC01000151.1 GCA_002256595.1 Methanosaeta sp. NSP1
GGTCAGAACATTGGTTGGCGTCTCTGAGAAGTGGAAGGTCATGAAGACCACTCCGGCGGGCGACTTCTCAGTGGTTTTTGCCCTGGCGTGAAGGCTGCCCCGCCTGGATCGCACCTCAATCAGCTCGCCGTCGTCAATGCCCATAGAGCGGGCATCTTGGGGATTGATCTCCACCAGCTCCCCCTCCCGCAGAATGTTGAGGTCATTGACCTTGCGGGTCATAGTGCCGGTATGATAATGATATAGCACCCTGCCCGTGGTGAGGATGAAGGGATACTCCTCGTCGGGAAGCTCCATGGAGGGCCGGTAGTCGACCAGGTTGAACTTGCCTTTTCCTCTGGTGAACTGGCCCTTATGCAGGTATGCTGTTCCCGGGTGGTCTGGCTTGGGGCAGGGCCATTGCAGGCCGTCCCCCTCCAGCCGTTCGTAGCTGATCCCGCCATAGCTGGGAGCCAGTGCCGAGGCCTCGGCCATGATCTGGTGGGGATGGCTGTAGCTGAACTGCTCGCCGTAGCCCATGCGGGCCGCCAGGTCAGAGATTATCATCCAATCGGGCCTGGACTCGCCTACGGGCTCCAGAGCCTTTCTGATCCTCTGCACCCGCCGCTCGGTGTTGGTGAATGTTCCATCCTTCTCCAGGCTGCTGGTAGCCGGCAAAACCACATCGGCTAAAGCTGCCGTCTCGGAGAGGAAGATGTCCTGGACCACCAGAAAGTCCAGGGACTTCAGGGCCTCGATCACATGGCTGATATCCGGATCGCTGACCGCCGGATTCTCGCCCATGATATACATGGCCCGGATGGCACCGGCCTGGGCGGCGTTCATGATCTCCACCACGGTGAGGCCGGGCCTGTCCGGCAGCGCTTCTCCCCAGGCCTTCTCGAACTTGCCTCGCAGCTCGGGATTGTCTACCGCCTGATAGGCAGGCAGAAGGTTGGGCAGAGCCCCCATGTCGCAGGAGCCCTGGACGTTGTTCTGGCCCCGCAGGGGGTTGATGCCTGATGATGGCTTTCCGATGTTGCCAGTCATCATGGCTAAATTGGCCAGAGTGAAGATGTTGTCCACGCCATGAGAGTGCTGGGTGATGCCCATGGAGTAGATGATGGAGGATGGGCCGCAGCGGGCATAGAGCCGCGCTGCCTCGCCTATCAGCTCGGGATCGATTCCGGTGATGCGGCAGGCATCGGCGGAGGAGAGCCTGGAGAGAGATGCCTTGAACTCGATGAATCCCTCCGTCCTCTGGTCGATGAACTCCTGGTCCAGCAGATTCTCCTCCAGGATGATGCGGCACATCTCCAGAACCAGGGGCACGTCCGTTCCCGGGGTCTGGCGCAGCCAGATGTCGGCCATCTGGCAAAGGTCGATCCAGCGGGGGTTGGCCACTATGATCTTGGCCCCCTTTCTCTTGGCCTCTTTTATCTTCAAGGCTATGACCGGATGCTGCTCAGAGGTGTTGGAGCCAATGATGAAGATGCATTTGGCATCGGGGAGCTCGGATATGGAGTTGCTCATGGCCCCGCTGCCGAAGGCCAGGGCCAGGGCGGATACGGTGGAGGCGTGACAGAGCCGGGCGCAGTGGTCTATGTTGTTGGTCTGCATCACCAGACGGGTGAACTTTTGGGCTAGGTAGTTTTCCTCGTTGCTGCACTTGGCTGAAGACAGAAAGGCGAAGCCGTCGCCCTTGATGCTCTGCAGCTTCCCGGCAATCAGATCCAGAGCCTCATCCCAGGAGGCGGGCACCAGTTCTCCCTCCTTTCTTATGAGTGGGACGGTCAGCCGCTCCGGGCTGTCCACAAATCCCAGGCCAAACCGGCCTTTGACGCAGAGCTGGCCGGAATTAGGCAATGCATCTCGCTTTCCCCTCACCCTGACCAGACGGTTCTCCAGCACTCCCACCTCCATCTGGCAGCCCACGCCGCAGTAGGGGCAGACGGTGGACACGGTCTTCTCCGGCCTCTGCCATCTCTCAAATCTGGCATAAAGGGCAGCGGTGGGGCAGACATCCACGCATGCTCCGCAGAACTTGCAGTCAGAGTCCTGCAGGCACTCCGGGCCTATCCAGTGCATGCGGTGGAAGTCGGGATGGCTGGAGAGGACTCCTTCACCTCGCACCTCCTGGCAGACCCGTATGCAACGGCCGCAGAGTATGCATAGGTTGTAGTCTCGGTCGAAGAAGGGCTCTCTTAAAACGGGCATATTCCTGTAGGCTATATCGTAGCGTATGCTTTTTAGGCCCACAAACTCCACTGCCTGCTGCAGCTCGCACTCCCCATTCCTGGGGCAGTACTTGCAGCCCACAGTCACAGGGAACTTTCTCATGCACTCCCGCAGATCCCCGCACTCGTTTTTTCTCTCGCAAAAGAGGCAGCTGGTGGGATGGTTGGTCAGGGCCAAGAGCATCTCCAATGTGTGCCGCCTCATCTCCTGAAGCTCCTCGGTGCAGGTCTTGACCATCATGCCCTCCTCGGCCGGGGTGTTGCAGGCTGTGGGATAGCAGTCCATGCCCTCAACCGAGACTATGCAGAGCTTGCAGGAGCCTATGGGTTTGAGGTCCGGATGGTGGCAAAGAGCCGGTACATAAGTGCCAGCCTTGCGGACAGCATCCATAATGGTAGATCCATCGGGAACCTCAACCTCTTGATCATCAATCTTGAGTTTAATCACCGACATATTCCAACCGCGCCGGGAATTGGTGGGGATTAATTGTATTAGAAGGTTGCTCTAGCTTCGGATATCCGCATCGGCGTCGCCGTCATGGGATAGGCAGGGCGATTGGATATTTTTGAGCAATTGCGAGAGCGAGAGGCAAAGTCTTATTAATTATCAATCTTTCTTAGCCTGAAAAGGCACGGGTGCGGTAGAGATGTCAAGCAAGATCGATTTAGACCGGGTGGAGATGCCCAAGCAATCTCCCGAGAAGAGAAAACGCAATTTCCAGGAGGTGGCTCTGGGATACGGCCCGGAGCAGGCGGCCAAGGAGGCCAACAGATGCATCCAGTGCAAGAAGCCCAAGTGCGTGGAAGGCTGTCCGGTAGGTGTTGAGATCCCTACATTCATACTGGCCCTTCGGGAGGGAGATATGCCCGGAGCGGTGCAGGCTCTGAAGAGAAAGAACAGCCTGCCCGGAATCTGCGGCCGGGTCTGTCCCCAGGAGGTGCAGTGCGAGAGCAGATGCGTCCTGGGCAAGAAGGGAGCACCCGTGGCCATAGGCCGCCTGGAGCGTTATGTGGCCGACTGGGATCTCTCCACCAAAAAGTGCCCGGTATGCGAGCTTCTCCCGCCTTCCGGCAAAAAAGTCGCCGTAGTGGGATCGGGTCCTGCCGGCCTGACCTGCGCTGCCGATCTGGCCCGGATGGGGCACTCGGTAACCGTATTCGAGGCGCTGCATGACGGGGGAGGTGTTCTGGTCTACGGCATCCCTGAGTTCCGGCTGCCCAAGAATATAGTCCGCTCGGAGATAGAGTATGTCAAATCCCTGGGTGTGAAACTGGAGCTGGACAGCGTGGTGGGCCGGCAGGTCCAGATCAAGGGCCTCTTTGAAGAAGGATATGATGCCCTGTTTCTGGGCATCGGAGCAGGAGCGCCACGCTTTCTGGGCGTTCCCGGAGAGAACCTCAGCGGCGTATATTCCGCCAATGAGTACCTCACCAGGGTCAATTTGATGAAGGCCTACAAATTCCCGGAGTACGATACGCCCATAAAAAAGGGCAAGAAGGTGGCTGTGGTGGGAGGCGGAAACGTGGCCATGGATTCCGCCCGCTCCGCCATGCGGCTGGGGGCGGATGAGGTGCATGTGGTCTACCGTCGGGGCAGAGAGGAGATGCCGGCCCGCCTGGAGGAGGTGGAAAATGCCATGGAGGAGGGAGTGATCTTCGACTTCCTCACCAATCCCACCAGGTTCCTGGGAGACGAAAGAGGCATGGTCAAGAGCATGGAGGTGGTGGAGATGGAGCTGGGCGAGCCCGATGCCTCGGGAAGGCGCAGCCCTCGAGTCAAGAAGGGCTCGGAGCATATTGTGGATGTGGACACGGCGGTCATAGCCGTGGGCACAGTGCCCAATCCCCTCATCGCCTCCAGCACCCCGGAGCTGAAGACCACCAAGTGGGGCACTCTGGTGGTGGACGAGAGGGGCCGGACCACCATGGAAGGCGTCTGGGCCGGAGGGGACATCACCACCGGAGGAGCCACGGTCATCAGCGCCATGGGTGCGGGCAAGATCGCCTCGGCGGATATGGACCTATGGCTGAGAAAGGACGGGGCGTGGGACGGGAAATAAAATTCTCCCCGGAAAAATTCGCAATAGCATCGCCCTTAAAGCGCTGGATGGTGGCCAAAACTATGATGTCTACACCTCAACCCGGCGCAGACAATCCTTTTTGTGATGAGGTCCGGCAATAAAGGGAAGAGCCCCGCAGAACTTGCAGGGATATTTGCGGCTCAACTCTGACTCGTAAGCCATCTGGGATTGATGCCTGGGACAGTCCTCATTGTGGTGCGGCCCCTCGGAGATGGGCCAGACGCCGCAATGCTTGCATGA
>NOLC01000080.1 GCA_002256595.1 Methanosaeta sp. NSP1
CAATGGCACTCACCTGCCGCCCTCTGCCGATGTGACCATCTTTGAGAGGGCAAAGCACGAGCATGTCTTCTTCCCCATCGTCGACGGCGGCAACATCTTCCACATATTCCTGGGCGAGGCAGCTCCCGATCCGCAGGGACTGATGGATTTCGGCCTGCGCCTCTCCCGGGAGACTCAAATAGGCTATTTCACCTTCAGCAAGGACATAACCGTTTGCCTGGGATGCTCTGCAGTATCAGGCGGCTTGAAGGACAACTGTCCAAGCTGCGGATCGGAGGATGTGGACCACATCAGCCGCATCACCGGCTACCTGCAGGCTGTAAGCGGGTGGAACAGCGCCAAACGCCAGGAGCTCAAGGATAGGAAGAGGTACAACCAACTGGCTTGAATCCGGCAGGGCAGACGAAAGGTATATATCGGATATACTAACAGGAAAGTCTGCCGTGTGAGGCAAATTGGAGGAGTTAATAATGCCTGCAGTTGTCAATCGAGATGAGTGCGTAAGCTGTGGAACCTGCGTCGAGGAGTGCCCGGAAGAAGCCATCACCATGGGCGATGATGAGATCGCAGTAGTCAATAAGGAAAAGTGCACTGAGTGCAAGACATGCGTTGAGGCTTGCCCATCTGAAGCCATCAGCATGGAATAAATTGCACTATTCAGCTTTTTTTTAGGGCCTTTATTTGCGCTGAAAAGGGCGTCTCTCTCTATCGGCCTGCTCTCTTTCATAGGCTTTATTGCTTTATGGCCTCGTAAAACTGCTCCCAATCAAGGTCGGTAGAAACGCAGCCCGCCTTTGAGAGAGGCACTCCGCGTGCCGGTATTCCGTAGCGATGGCAGAGGTCCAGACCCTCTTTTATCTCCATGTGACAGCCTACGCCTACTATTGCCTTCGGCTGGTATTTTTTGATGATCCTCTTGATGAAGCTGGAGCCGGGAACGATGAAGAAACGGTATCCCAGGTCCTCGGCGAATTTCCTGGCCTCGCCAACGCCGCACAGCCCGCAACTGATGCATTTTATCCCTTCCGGGGTGAGCTTGGCCGGACACTTTGTGCTGCGGACGCATTGGGGCATGAAGATAAAGCGCTCCTGAATAGGCGTGTCCAAAAATTTTTTGTTGTTTATGTAATTGCGCAGGCGCACTCCCACATCGTCCACTATGCTGTCATCGGCCCGGAATATCCAGAAGATGGTTTTTATCACATTCTCCAGCAAGATGATGCCTATGAGCATATAACGGGCGGCAAAGAAGTTCCCGGTCTTAAAGGAATAGATTATGAGCAGAGTCACGATTATGGATAAAATGAGCACCAGGACGGCCAGGAGCACTACTGCCTCTCCCACCAGATAAAAGAGCTGGTTTATATATTCGGGGAACATGACATAACCCTGGAAAATCCCCTCCCTATAAATCACTTGCCTAAAGGGCGGCGCAAGCTTTTTATCCCACCTAGCAGGGAGAATTACACCTTCGCCTTTATGAAATTTGATGAGGACTGTAAAGATGGCTAAGATGCATAGCAGAAAAAAGGGCTCCTCCCGATCCCGACCTCCTGTGGGTGCCAAGGCACCTGCCTGGTCTGATGTATCCAAAGAAGAGCTGGAAAAGACGATCATGAAGCTGCATGAGAGCGGGGCGGCCCCCAGTCGAATCGGCCTGACCCTGCGAGATCAGTACGGCGTGCCGAGCACAAAGCAGGTTCTGGGCAAGGGCATCACCGGCTTCCTGAAGGAGAACAAGGTCCAGCCCGATATCCCTGAGGACCTGACCAATCTCATGAGAAAGGCGCTGCATGTGCGCAAGCATATCAATGCCAACAAAAAGGACGTTCACAACAAGAGAGCTCTTCAGCTCACAGAGAACAAGGTAAGACGGCTGGTCAAATACTATCATGACTCCGGAAGGCTGGCTCCGGACTGGACCTATTCGCCGGAGACGGCTGAGATTCTCATCTCATGAAGCGGCTGGATAAAGCCGCCGAGAGCATTGCCAGGGCCATATTGCATTGCGAGAGCATGCGGGTGATCTCCCACAACGACGCGGACGGGATCACCTCTGCTGCCCTGATCTGCATCGCCCTGCGGCGCGCGGGGATACCTTTTCAGGCCACACTGCTCAATAGACTGGACGAATCCGTGCTTGCCGGCCTGGACTGTCCGGTGGTTTTCTGCGATATGGGCAGCGGCAAGCCGGAGATCGTATCCCGGGTCAAAGAGGACTGTTTTGTTCTGGACCACCACCGTCCGGTGGGAAACATGGAATGCATGCACCTGAATCCCCATCTCTTCGGCATAGACGGGGCCTTTGAGCTGTCTGCGGCAGGGACGGTCTACTCTGTGGTCCGGCATATGGGAGAGAACTCTGATCTGGCCGGCCTGGCTCTGGTGGGAGCTATGGGTGATCGGCAGGCCATGATCGGGGCCAACAGGACCATTCTGGATGAGGCGGTATCATCCGGAGCGGTGGAGGTTCGAGCCGGCCTGAAGATGGCCCAGGACGGCCCTGTGGAGGAGGTCTTCGCCAGCAGCATTGAGCCGCTGCTGGACTATGTGGGAGATCGGGATGCTGTGCGGCGGTTCCTGCAGGAGTTGAGGGTCTCCGGCCATGTGGAAGGCCTGGAGAAGGGTGATCTGGCACGGCTATGCACGGCCATAACTCTCAAGCTGCTGATGCAGGGTTCCTTCGCCGCCGACTCCATCGTGGGTGAGGTTATACGGCTGAGGCATGAGGTGGTGGAGAACTCCCTGGAGATGGTGCAGCTTCTCAACGCCTGCGGCAACCGGGATGTGCCGGGACTGGGCCTGCAGATATGCCTGCGTGACGAGAGCGTTCTGCCAGAGGCCCGGAGAATGGCGGCGGAGTACAAGGATCACATCCTGCGGGAGATTGTGCTCTTGCGGGAGAAGAGCCGGGCCATGAAGAACATTCGCTATCTGAAGATGGAGAACGGTGAGGCGGGGGCGATTGTATCTGGTCTAGGGATTCGCTATCTTTACACCGATATGCCCCTTATCACCCTCAATCACAAGGACGATATGGTCAAGATATCGGCACGGGGAAACAAGCCCCTCATCTCCCAGGGCCTGGATTTATCCGTGGCCCTGCGAAAGGCAGCGGGAGCCGTGGGCGGAGCAGGTGGCGGGCACACCATAGCCAGCGGGGCATCTATCCCGCCGGGAAGCGAGGATCGCTTCCTGGCCCTTCTGGATGAGATGGTGGGTGAGCAGCTTCATCCTGCCGAGAAGGGGGCTGAGCCCTCCGCAGAGGGCGAGGGCGGGGCATGATCCGGGCCCGTCTTTTTTTCTGGGGGCGGGAGGCGGAGGCTGCGGCGAGAGCAGTCGAGCCGGACAACCTGCCCAATATGATTCTGGAGAGCGAGGCGGGCCAGCTCTCTCTGCGGTTCTCCACGGAGAAGATAGGCACTCTGCTCTCCACGGTTGATGATCTGCTGATGAACCTTAAAATAGCGGAAGAGACATTGAGGGTCGCGGAGGATAGATGAAATTTCATTTGGAGGCCAGCCTGCGGCTGAGCAGCGATGCCAGCGGTGCCGAGGCTGCCGTTTCAGATTTCTTTAAGGGCGCCGTGCCACTGCTACAGAAGGGAGCGCCGGAGGGCCAGGGGGCCAGGATAACCGAGTGGAAGCTGGCCGGAAACAGAATCGATCTGGTCATAGACAGCGATAGATATGTGCGGGCCCATGATGCCCTGCTGCGGCTGAGACGACCCCTGTCCGAGCTACTGGGAAAGCAGTTTCGGATCGGTGTGCGGGGCCTGGATATAACCAAGTTCGATATCGAGGTGGAGTCTGAGCGAAGCATTGCGCACAAGATCCCCTATGTCCGGGAGATCAGGTTTGAGGGCGGCAGGCTCTATCTATCTTTGGATGTGGGACCGGAGGGCACTTTAGGCCAGTCGGAGATAGAAAACCGCATACCTGACCGGATCATCAGCCTTCTGGAGGAGAAGCTGCAAAGCGGCTATGGGGGCAAGACCGAGCACTGGGAGCTCTTATGGGAGAGCGCCGCCCGCCAGCCCAAGTTCAACCGCGACCCCACCGAGGAGATGCAGAAGGAGGGCTGGATCAAGCACGGCTCCAGCAGGGGCCAGTGGATCTACGGACCACAGGCCACAGCGGTTTTCCGCGCCTTCGAGAAAATTGTGCTGGAGGAGATCCTGCGGCCGCTGGCCTACCGGGAGATGATCTTTCCCAAGCTGGACACATGGGATGTCTGGAAGAAGAGCGGCCACGCCCAGGGGGTTTATCCCGAGATCTACTTCGTCTGCCCGCCCAAGACCCGCGATCCGGCCTTCTGGGAAGAGGTCATGGACTACTACAAGGTCACCCATGAGGTGCCTCTGGATCTGGTCAAGGAGAAGATCGACGTGCCCATAGGGGGCATGTGCTATGCCCAGTGCCCCACCTTCTGGGGATTTTTGCAGGGAATGACCCTGCCGGGAGATGAGCTGCCCATATGCGTCTTCGACCGCTCCGGCACCAGCCACCGCTATGAATCCGGCGGCATTCACG
>NOLC01000087.1 GCA_002256595.1 Methanosaeta sp. NSP1
CTCCGACTCCGCCTTCCAGTACTCCCCCTGGAAGAGCACATAGCCCTCCCGGTCCAGCCGGTCCAGAGCCTCAGCTTCCTCTCCCACCAGCCGGCCGGATGCAGGCGGGGCAAAGCGGGCCTTAGCTACCTTGTACATGGCAAAGGCCACGAAGGCCCCCAGGATCAATGAGGGCAGGATTATGGCCAGGGCCATGGACCTCTGATAGCCGCCCGGCACATACCACTCCGGAAAGCTGGTGGGAACGAAGAGTATGCTGCCCACCATGACGCAGATAAGCCCGGCCAGGGCCAGTATGCCGAAGGAGTGGCTGTGCAGCTCAGCCAGTATCAAAACCAGTCCCAGCAGAATCAGAAAAACCGCCCCGGCATTGACATTGAATCCCAGGCCGATGAGCCCTAACGCCAGGGCCACCACACCCAGAGCCTCCGAGCCTATGCCCGGGCTGGACAGTCCGAAGATCAGGGCATAAAGGCCCACCAACATCAGAATTCCGGCCAGGGTGGGATCGGATAGCATCTTCAGCAGCCACAGGTTCAAAGGCATCTGAAACTGCTCTATCCCGGCCCGGGTGGTGTTAAGAGTGACATTCTTGGACCGGCTGCCGTTGATCTGGCTGAGCAGCTCCTCCGGCGAGGCGGCGATGTGCTCGATTACCCCGTATTCTTTGGCCTCCTCGGCATTGAGGTTGAGATTGGAGAGCACAAACTCCCTGGCCGCAGTCTCATTCCTGCCCTGGGAGCGGGCCTTCTCCTGGATCAGGGCCACAATGGCATTGGTGGTCTTGCTGTCATTGACCGGCTCCACCTGGCCCAGAGGAGAGAGATGCACCGGCTGGGCCGAGCCTATGATGCAGTGCGGGGCCATGGCCGCCACATCAGAGCCTATCAGTATCAGGGTCCCGGCAGACCAGGCCGCAGCACCCGAGGGATAGACGTAGCCGATGACGGGAACCTCAGACTCCTCCATCAGCTTGAGTATCTCATAGGTCTCGGTGAGCCCCCCGCCGGGGGTGTCCAGCAGCAGCATCACCGCGCTGCTCTCCACTCTCTCGGCTTCCTGCAGTGCCGCAGCCACGATATCATCGCTGGCCGGGGTAATGGGGCCCTGCAGCTCTACGGCCAGAACCACTGCCTGGGCCGCACAAGCCGATGGGCTCACCGAAGACAAAGCCAGGAAAAATAGAAGAAAAATAGATAAGCATCCATTGAGCGGATGCGCCAGGTTAGCCTTCATCTCCGCATCATTGCCGCGTCGCTTGCCGCTTCCCTCAGGGCATCCTTCCTGGCCTCTTCTTTTCTAACGGTCTCTCTCTCGGACAGCTCCCGGTTCAGGGCAGCAGTCAGGCCCGCTGTGGCTCCCGTCCCCACATCTCCGCTGGGGGTGACCACGATAAGCGTCTTCTCCCGGGCGATATCAACCAGCGTCTGCAGCTCGCGCAGCTTCAAGGCCGCCGGAACCTCCTCATAAAGCCGGGCGGCGTCGGTCATGGTCTTGGAGGCCTGGAACTCGCCGTCGGCCAGGATGATCCTCGACCTCTTCTCCCTCTCCGACTCCGCCTGCTTGGCAATGGCCCGCCTCATGGATTCGGGCAGAGATACATCCCGCAATGTGACTGCGGTAACCTTGATCCCCCAGGGATCGGTGTGCCGGTCCAGTATCTCCTGCAGCTTCTTGTTCAGCTCGTCGCGCTTGGCCAGAAGATCATCCAGCTCAATCTGACCCAGCACATCCCTGAGTGTGGTCTGGGCCAAGAGGGAAGTAGCCAGCCTGTAATTCTCCACCTGAATCACGGCCTTTTCAGGTTCTGTCACCCGGTAGTAGATGACCGCATCCACCTCCACGCTGACATTGTCCTTGGTTATGACCACCTGCTTGGCCACATCTATGGTGAAGACCCTCAGGTCCAGCAATATGACCCGATCGATGATGGGAATGATGAAGAATATGCCCGGACCCTTCACCCCGGAGAAGCGGCCCAGACGGAATATGACCACCCTTTCATACTCCCGAACGATCTTAACCGCCTGGTAAAGTATGAAAAATGCCACCAGGACGGCGATAAGAGTAGACGAAATAAATTCAGCCAATTAGACACCACCAGCTAATTGAGCGTCCTTCCCTTAAATAGATGCCCGAGGAGTCAGAAAAAGAGTCGACTATAGCTCAAGAGAGATTATGGGGGTAGAAAGCCCCAATTCTAGCATGGCCGGCCAAAAAGACGCCGTTTCCGCACCTGGGACAGACCGGCTTTTTGGACTTGATGGCATCCCCGGAGAGCTCATAATACTTGGAGACACCTTTGACCTCGCCCTTCTTGGCACCCTTCTTGGCCGCCATCTAGCTTGCCCCCTCTGCAGCTTCCTCAGGCTTGGAGAATATGTTTCTCTCAACGATATGAGGCCTTTCTATCTGCTTGGCTCTCTCTTCCGTCTCATAGATCTTGGCGTATCCCATTGTCTCGCGCTTTCCGAACTCGGTCTTCAGGCTGTCCACAAAGACCAGGCCGACCTTGGAGTTCTGGGTCGCAGCCAGCCTCTCCACCACGCTCTTTCGAGAGGGCGTTGCCTCATCATGAATGACCTTGAAATCAATCTCCCTTCGGTTCAGTATGGGATTGTTCTTTACATTTATTACCTGTATATCCAAACTTCATTCCTCCACAATCATCCGTTTCATCAATTCTTCGATATGCAGCTTTTTTTCAGCAGTAACATCAACCAGAACGCTTCCCTCATTGGGCTGGCCGTAGACCACAGCCGATCCCAACGGGGCATAGAGAATGGCCGGAAGCGTTGCCAGATCCTCTTCGCCCTCCACTATGATCTTGATCTTCTCTTCGCCCTGCAGGGATGTCTGGATCTGATCCATGAGATCCTTGCTTAAAGTTGCCGCCGGATTTTGCACCTGAACCATTTTATAGCTTTTGTGGTCCAGCTTCTCTATGACCTGATCGGATACCGGCATCCTCTTGGTCTTGTTATCCACTATCAGCAGGTCGGGAACAATTCCGGCCTTGAGGAGATAAAAAGCGGTCATATCTCCCACCGCCACCAGCTTTTTGGCTCTCCCAAGCTCCCTTTCCATGGCTTTTATGCAGTCAAGGCCATCTCCAGGATATAACTTCCCCAGCGGCTCTTTTAAAAGGGATCGCAACTCATCCGGCAGCAGAAGCAGACCCAATTCTAACGCACCTTCAATGCATATCTTCCGGGCAGATCGATCTCCAGCCTTTTCGCAATGATCGATTCCTTGGGATCGATGATCACCACATACCCGCTCCAGTCCTTGCTCAGAGATGCTGAATTGCAGATGGGACAGACCTGACCCTCAACTATCCTCCGACACTCTCGACACGCTTGCTCGGTCATTTCGCCTCTGCCTTTTCATCTTCCTTTTCGGCTGTATCAGCCTCCAGCCACTCCAGCCGTCCCAGCCCCGTCTGCCTCATGGTAAGCCCTATCTTGCTCTCACGGGGCTCTTTTTCATTGAGGCTCACGGCTATGATCCTGGCCCGGACCCGATCCCCCTCGCCCAGGGATTTGCTCGACTCCTTGCTGACCAGCCGCGCGTTCTTTTCATCATACGATATATACTCATTGGTGATCTGGCTGACATGGAGAAGGCCGTCGAATGGTCCAATGGAGAGGAAAGCACCGAACTTGACTATCTCCACCACCTCGCCTTCCACGATCTCCTGCATCTCCGGCTTGAATACCAGGGCCTCGAAATCAACCTCGTAGTAGATGGACCCGTCTCCGGCCAGGATGTGGCCTTCACCGATGTTATCCGATCCCAGCACGGCCACAATGGTGCCCAGGGATTTGTCCACTACTGCCTCGTATTTATCACGCAGTGATCGATCCACTGCCGCTTCCAGGGGGTCCCCCAGGTGACTCGGCTCTATCCTGGCCACACCCTTAAGCTTCATCTTTTTATACATCAATACTCCTTTTGCGTCGTCTCCAGATACTGCCCCTGGCGCAGGTATATTACGGTGATGCCTTTACTAAATAATCTTTTCTTTAAAGCCCTGTCATTGGTGAACACAGCCGCTCCCGTCTCCATAGCCAGCTTTTCTATGGCCGAATCGGCATCAGAATCGTCCTTTCCAGATGCTGTGCAGCTCTCAGCCAGGCCGAGAGCCACTCTGGCGGCGATTTTATCCCGGCCTTTGTCTGCGTTCCGGGAGAGGGAGCGAAGCTCCCCCAGTACTGCTGCCGGGACCAGCCAACTGGAATAGCCCAGGCGAAGCAGCTCGCTGAAGATATCCACTCCCAATTGTTCAGGCAGCATCAGGGCATTGGTATCCAGTATGGCCTTGGAGCTTTCATCATCGGGTCTGGACTTCATGCTACTCGATTATGGTGCCGACACCGATAAGACGCCATCTGGCCCCTATGCGCCTGCTGACCGCCACGCGGTCTCCCTTATCAGCGCAAACTGGCCTCTTGAGCTGAACCTGAACTACGCCACCCTCCCGGGCGCTGGATACCACTCCCACTGTTGTGGCTGTGCCCACATTGAGCATAAGGGGCTCGCTGGAGTGAATGGGCTCCACGCTGGACTCGTCTGTGACACCCACCACCCGCTCCAAGAGCTGCATATTCATGGTAAAGGAGCTTCTGGCTGGTGGAAGCTTTCCCGGCTCTCCTGCCACCTGGCCCACCAGGGCATCGCTCTTGGTCATGATGGGATCAAGCTGGGTGCCCAAGCCCATCAGGCCGCCCGGTCCTATCTCATCCAAGGCCTCCTTTCCGGCCAGCAGAGTCACCACCTTGGTCTGAATGGGGATCCACTGCTTTCTGCCTTCGTAATCTACAAGCCTGCCAGGACAGATCTCGATCTTATCTCCGATATGGAGAACTCCCTGGCTCAGGGAGCCGCCGATGACACCACCCTTGAGGGAATCGGGTGCTGCTCCCGGTCGATTGATATCAAATGAGCGGGCTATCTTGAGGAGCGGTGGCTTTTCGGTGTTCCGAGGCGGTGTGGGTATGGTCTCCTCCACAGCCTGGATCACCAGGTCAACATTGAGGTTCTGCTGGGCGGAGATGGGAATTATGGGCGCATTCTCGGCCACGGTTCCCTTCACAAAATTCTTGATCTGCTGGTAGTGCTCCATCACCTGCTCCCTGGTCATGAGATCTATCTTGTTCTGCACTATCACAATTCGGTCTATGCCGGTGATGTTGAGGGCCATCAGATGCTCTTTGGTCTGAGGCTGGGGGCAGGGCTCATTGGCCGATATGACCAAAACCGCCCCGTCCATGATAGCCGCCCCGCAGAGCATGGTGGCCATGAGCGTCTCGTGGCCGGGCGAGTCCACAAAAGAGACTGTGCGCAGGACCTCTGTCTCCGCACCGCAGTGGGAGCATTTCTCATCCACGGTATAGGCATCGGGCTCTGGACAGATGGGGCACTTGCGGAAGGTGGCATCGGCATACCCCAGGCGAATGGAGATGCCCCTCTTGACCTCCTCGCTATGCTGATCGGTCCAGATGCCGGAGAGGGATTTGACCAGAGTGGTCTTGCCGTGATCGACATGGCCCACCATGCCGATGTTGACCTCCGGCTTGGGGGCGGCTGCCTTCTCCGCCCCGGCTTGAGAATCTGAACCAGATTCGGATTTGATATCGGATTTTGCCAAATTAAAATCTCCTTAAGGATTGCAATGATCGGGAATAGATGGCGATCACTATTAAATACTTCCTGTCATCCAGCCCGGATTCAGGCGTATCCTCGGTTGGCGTCCCTTATATGTGCCGCCATCTCCCTCAGAAAGAGATCATAGGTCTCTATGGTAAAGGCCTTCCAGCCGGAGAACTCTGCCGCCAGCTCCTTGCCGAAGGCCGCTTCCTCGGGGCTGGAGCTCGATTGACCATAGCCCTCCAGCCGAGGCAGATTGTCCTCCAAATGGCAGAGCAGAGCCATCTCGGCATAGGGCTTGGGCAGAAGGGGACAGGATAGTGCCAGCTCCTGCATCAGCCGGTCATCCTCCCTCAGCTCATCCGGGGTTATGGTCAGCTTCTTCTCCGAGGCTTCCTGGGCCGAGAGCATTATATCCCGCTTCTGATCCGGCGTGACGATCCTGCCAGGAGAGACCATATCCTGATAGATGCGGCTCATCTCCAGCTCGTGCTCCAGGGCAAAGGCCAGGATGCGGTCGCTGCTGCGGCGAATATACTGGGAGTTCAGGCAGATTATGGGATACCATCTCTCCTGGCAGAAAAGGCGGCGGTTCATGGCCACAGCATAGTCCAGCGCTCCGGTCAGGCCGATGGCAACTGATGGAAAGAAGGTGACAGCGGCGGTCTCCATAAGGATGAATAAGGTGATTCTCTCACCAGCCAGGCTTCTTATCCGCTCCATGCAAGAGATGTCGCGAAACACCCGTCTAGGATCTCTCAGCACCTGGTAGGATGCCAGCAGTCTTTTCTGCTCGGGATCTGGCAGGGCGGATAGGCGGCAGGCGGCGTCAAGGGACATGAGCTGGATCCATTCCCGGTAGTCCTTTTCGAACCGGACTCGATCATCCTGTTGCACAGTTCAATCCTGCTTGGCAGCGGGCTGATCAGATTCGTCTGCTCTCTTCTCA
>NOLC01000083.1 GCA_002256595.1 Methanosaeta sp. NSP1
AGCCGAGATCATGAACCCGCAAGAGGTCCTCTTCTTCCGCGGCCACGGGCTCTATCCGGCAGACTTGGTCGTCGATTGAGCCCTCCTCCTCCATGAGCTTGTAGGCCAGAGCAAGCCGCACTGGATTGAAGGGATGCTCAGGGCCGAAGTTATAGGCCTGGAATTTATCGCTGTAGCAGAGATAGATCATTTATTATTTGTATCCCTTCTCCACCAGGCCGTCGCTCCAGTAGTTGTCGCATCTCTTGCAGTAGAAGATGGTCTCAATCACTATCTTCTTCCATTTGTCTGCATCCAGCGCCCTCCGGAGTTCCTTTTGCTCGCATTCAATGCCGCATTTGGGGCAGAAAGGCACATAATGCTCTAATACGGCCTGGTCATCATCAGCCATGATTAATCCTCATTATTGAGGAAGCCGGTCGGGGCAAAAAAGCTGTCGGTGATCCTATGCCGGCCAGACGCCGGCCAGGGCGCAGCCGGCTAAAAATCCCATGATGGCCCCGGAATTGAGGAATGGCAGGCCGGCCTGGGGCCGATCCCGCGATGTGCTCATGAGCAGCATAAATCCCAGGTAGGTCCCCAGCATGGCCCCCAGTGCCGGTATGTTGACGCCGAAGAATCCGCTGGCTGCAAGGGAGGTGTTGGTCCTGGGCTTGTCCGGTCCTGGCCGGATAAGAAGGACTGATCTTTGCGGAAGCTGTAGCTGCGGCTTTTCGGCACCACGAAGAGCAGGGGAGCCTTCATCCTGATCACCCCTTCCGCCAGGGAGACCATATGGCGGGTCTTGTAGACGGATATGGCATCGTATACCGCCAAAATGATCAGAAGCATGAGCGCAGGGATGGCAGTCATGCTCACCCCGAACAGCGAGCTTATTCCTGCCGACACCACAATGCCCAGCCCATCGATGACATACCACTCCGGATAGCATCGGATGAGCAGCAGCGCTGCTGCCGCTGCCAGCAGGGCATAGATGGGGAGCAGAAAGGCTGCCGCCAGATAGTATATGCTGCTGGCTATGGCGATTTGGATAAAAACGCTAACTATCCAGCTCTGATTCTTTTTTATGGCCAGGAGAAGAAAGGCTGTGAATGCCAGGATGAGAAGCATATAATAGACCGGATTGGAGGCTGATCCCGGGTTCTCAAATACCCTGCTATCGCCGGCAGATATGGCCGGGGTGACTGCCAGGGCTAAAAGCTGTACTGCGATCACCAGAAGGAGCATCGACAGCGATTGTATCCTCAGGCTCCCGGACATCAGATCTGCTCTCTCTTGACGCAAGCATTAAGCTGCCGCTTCTCTTCCAATAGCTCCAGGTATGAGCTTCTGATGGACTCATCCAGTCCCAGCTCTCCTAAGACCTTCAGAACCCTCCGCCTCGGCTCATCGATGTCCGCTTCAGCCTGCGCCTCCACCTCCAGAAAGCTACCCAAGCCCTCCACCTCATCCAGTGCCAGAGTAAGGCCCTGATAGCTGTATTTGCTGCGTCGCTTCCTGACAGTGGCGGAGAGAGCGAACCCCAGATGGCCCAGGATCTGCTCCATCTGCCGGGTGTCATCTGTCCAGTTTGGGCCCCTTGTAAGTCAGACGGGCTCCCTCCTCCTTGATCCGGATGCGAAGAGCTTCGTCGCTTCTCCTGAAGTCGCGAAGGGGCGAATTGAAGTAGAGGTCCAGGTGGTTTTCCACCGCCACCAACTCGCCTCCCAGGGATGTTATCTTATCCGCCATGCCCTCCGGAGCACGGGCCTTGACCTCGACCTCGATCATCTTCTAACCAGCACGCTGGCGCCATCAAGGCGCAGTACATCCACCGCCAGCCCAGCGGAGAGGGTCTCGGTCTCTATCTCCGCTGCCTCTGCCGGGAGATCGAAGCTCTCACCATCCACATCGACTCTGATCAGTCCTGAGGATTTTTGCCGGTGGCTGCCAGTGCCTTGATGATCCTGCCGCTTTTGTCCTTGAACCTGGGGCCGATGACCTTCATCTGGGGCTTGACCGCCACAGGCTTCATCTCGATATCCGGCTTTCCCGCCCGGCTCTCCACTGTGGAGTTGGCCACCCCGGAGAGGTCGAATGTCTCCAGGCCCAGATCGGAGTAGACCACAATTCCCGGCAGGGGGGCATTCAAGGCCATGCCCTTCTCCGCCTTATAGCGGCGGATGGCTGCCGCAATCTCCTTTATGGCCAGGCCGGCGGAATCGACCTCTACGCCCGACTGCTCCGGCCAGCTCTGCACGTGAACGCTCTCCCCGGTCAGCGTATGGTAGATCTCCTCGGAGATGAAGGGAGTGAAGGGTGCCATGAGCCGGGCTAATGTCTCTAGGGCCCGGTAAAGTGTGCTCTGGGCCGCCCTCTTCTCCTGTCCGTCAGGCCCGTAGAGGCGGGCCTTGACCAGCTCGATATAATTGTCCGCCAGGGTCTCCCAGGCAAAGCCCCGGATGGCCTTCATGGTCTCGTCGAACTGGAAGGCATCCATTGCCTTTGTGGCTTTGACGACCAGCCGGTCCAGCTCTCCTAAGAGCCAGCGGTCCACCTGGCCCGGCGTGGCATCCACATTGGCGATCAGGGGCAGGGAGAAACGGAATATGGACCACAGCTTCTGCTGGAAGCGGCTTGCGGCGGTGATCTCCTTCCACTGGAACATGATATCATTGCCCGGGCTGCCGCCCATGGCCCCCCATTGTCGCAAGGCATCGGCACCATTGGTGGCGAAAACCTCCTCCGGGCGGATGAAGTTGTTCAGGGACTTGGACATCTTGTGGCCGTCCTCGCCCAGGGCCATGCCATTCACCAATATGGTGTCCCAGGGCCGGACGCCCTCCAGTGATTTGGTGCGCAGTATGGTATAGAAAGCCCAGGTGCGGATGATGTCATGCCCCTGGGGCCGAAGCTGGGTGGGCATCCTCAGATCTTTTCGGTCCGGCCAGCCGGCCACGGCCAGAGCGGAGATGGAGCTGTCCATCCAGGTGTCCAAAACATCCTTCTCCGGAATAAAATCGTCGCTGCCGCATTTGCATCTCACCGGTGGCCTGGTCTGGTTGGGATCAAGGGGCAGCCATGGGTGTGGCGAAGATCCTCTGCCGGGAGATGCACCAGTCCCATTCCACAGAGTCGGCCCAGTTCTTGAGCCGCACCTGCATATGGGGAGGCACCCAATCTATCTCCTCCGCCGTCTTCTTGATCTCCTCGGCATTGATCCGCACAAACCACTGCCTTTCGGATAGGATCTCAATGGGGGTCTTGCATCTCCAGCACAGGCCCACATTCTGCTCTAAAGGCTCCTGCTTGAAGATAATGTCCTCTTTTTGCATATCCTGGATGATTCTATCCTTGGCCTGGCTTACGGAGCAGCCGGCATAGGGCCCGGCCACGGCAGTCAGACGTCCCTCGCGATCTATGACCTGGCGCAGAGGCAGGTGATGCTCCATCCACCATCGCACATCCTGCTTGTCTCCGAAGGTGCAGATCATGACTATTCCCGTGCCGAAGGCGGTATCCACAACCGGATCGGCCAGGACGGGAACCTCATAATCGAATATGGGAACCCGGACCGTTTTTCCAATGAATTTCTGGTAGCGCCCGTCATGGGGATTGACTGCCACCGCCACGCATGCGGGCAGTAGTTCAGGCCGGGAGGTGGCTATCTGCATCTCCCCCTCGGCGGAGACAAAGCGCATGTAGTTGAGGGTGGTGGTGCGGGAGTCATATTCCACCTCAGCAAAGGCTATGGCTGTGCCGCAGCGAGGACACCAGTTAACCGGATGGTCCTCCCGGTAGATCTGGCCGTTTTGGTGCATGCGCACAAAGGAGGTCTGGGTCTTGACATAGTACTCCGGCTTCATGGTCACATACTCATTGGACCAGTCTATGGACAGGCCCAGCCGGCCCATGGACTTATGGAAGCGCTCTATGGCCTCCTCAGTCAGCTTCTCGCACAGCCGACGAAACTCCTCCCGAGGCACCTGATTTTTGGTGATGTGGTTTATCTCCTCCACCTTGACCTCGGTGGGCAGGCCGTGGCAGTCCCAGCCCTGGGGGAACATGACATTGTAGCCCCTCATACGCTTGTAGCGGGCCACATAATCGATATAGCACCAGTTCAGAGCATTTCCGATATGGAAGTTCCCTGTAGGGTAGGGCGGGGGCGTGTCTATGATGTACTGCGGCTTCTTGGACTGCCAGTCAAAGTGATAGATGCAAGCATCCCAACTCTGCACCCATTTCTCTTCAATACAATTAAAGTCGTATTCTTTGGAGACCTCGCTCATCAAAAGCTCCTGGCTCAATGGCTAGCTTAGGCAGTTGAACACAATGTTAATAGGATTATCGGTGGTACCGGTAGCAATATGCAGCTTTTAGTCTACCATGCCAATCAGTGCGACCCAAAGAAGTGCTCGGGCAAGAAGCTGGCCCGCTTCGGCCTGGTCCGCCTGACAAAGCAAATAAGCCATCTGCGAGCTTTCCTGGTATTGAGCCCCTTCTCGGAAAAAGCCCTCTCACCACAAGACAGAGGAGCCAGAGGGCTGGCAGCTCTTGACTGTAGCTGGGCCCATGCCGAGGAGGCATTCTCCCGCACCTCTTTCATCTCCCGGGCTCTGCCATTCCTGGTGGCCGCCAATCCGGTCAACTACGGCAAGCCCTTCCAGCTCTCCACGGTGGAGGCACTGGCAGCCGGGCTGGTCATACTGGGAGAGGCTGCCCAGGCGGAACTGATACTCTCCAAATTCACCTGGGGGCATGTATTCCTGGAGCTGAACCGCGAGCCATTGCAGGAGTATGCCGCAGCCAGAGACTCCACCCAGGTGGTTGAAATCCAGAATGCCTATCTATCGGAATGAATATTAAGCATAAGACCTCTTTAATATAACGGTGTTTTTATGAAAGGCTTGGTGGCATCAGAAGAGCTGAAGAAGCTGCAAAAGAGAATGGATCGTCTTGTGGAGGACCTGGGGCTGGCCAGAATCGAGTCCAAGTATCTAGACGAGATGGAGCGCATGAAAAAGCGCCTGGGCGAGCTGACGGAGCAGGCGGAGATCGGCAGGGATGGAGAGGAGATGATAGAGCCTCTGGCCGATATGCAGGAGACGGATGGGGAGATAATAGTGACCATGGACCTGCCGGGCATGGACAAGGAAGATGTAGATATAGCCCTGTCCAACGATGAGCTGTCTGTGGTAGCCCTGAGAAAGACGGAGACGGATGCATCAGCAGGCAGCTACCACCAGCGCGAGCGCATCTACAGGAGATTTGAGCGGACCGTATCTCTGCCCACCGGGGTCAAGACGGATGAGGCCCGTGCAAAGCTCGAGAGCGGCGTGCTGATAATCAGCATCCCCAAAGCAGTGGTTACCACTCGAAAGAGAATCGCCATCGATTGATCAGGGGGCATCGTCCTGGAGGAGGAGATGGTGCAGCTTATCCCTCTTCGTCTCCAGGTACCTTCTATTGATGCTGTTGGGCTCTATCTCCAGAGCAACGCGCTCAATTATCTTCAGGCCGTAACCCTCGAGGCCAATGACCTTCCTGGGATTATTGGTCAGAAGACGCATCTCCTTGATGCCCAGATCGACCAGGATCTGGGCTCCGATTCCATAGTCCCTCAGATCTGCGGCGTAGCCTAATTCATTGTTCGCTTCCACTGTATCGCAGCCAGCATCCTGCAGAGCATAGGCGCGCAGCTTATTGGCCAGGCCAATTCCCCTGCCCTCCTGGCGCATGTAAAGCAGAACTCCATTTCCACTCTGGCTGATCAGGCGCAGCGCCCGGCGTAGCTGCTCGCCGCAATCACAGCGCTGGGAGGAGAAGACATCTCCGGTAAGGCACTCCGAGTGCACCCGGACCAGGGCATCGGAAGATGCCGGATCTCCGGCTACAAGAGCCAGATGGCACTGCCCGTCTAAAATGGACTCATAGCCAATGACCCGGAAGGAGCCATAGTCCGTGGGCAGGCTCACATCTGAGACCTTGCGGATGAGGCACTCCCGATGCATGCGGTATCTGATGAGGCTCTCAATGGTGAGCATCTTCAGGCCATGCTTCTCGGCGAATTTCTCCAGCTCTGCAAGCCTGGCCATGCTGCCGTCCTCATTCATGATCTCGCAGATCACACCAGCAGGATTTAGCCCAGCCAGCCTGGCCAGGTCAATGCAGGCCTCGGTGTGGCCGGATCGGCGCAGGACGCCTCCCTCTTTGGCTCGAAGGGGAAAGAGATGGCCGGGTGTCACAATATCGCACCTTTTGGTCTCGGGATCTATGAGGGCCTTCACTGTTGCAGCCCGATCGAAAGCAGAGATGCCTGTGGTGGTGCTGGCCCGGGCATCCACGGATAAGGTAAAAGCGGTTTGCATAGACTCGGTGTTCTGGAGGGTCATGAGAGGAAGCTCCAGTTCGTCCAGCCGCTCTCCAGTCATGGGCATGCAGACCAGGCCGCGGGCATGCCGGACCATGAAGTTGATGGCCTCCGGGGTCGCCTTTTCTGCGGCTATGACCAGGTCGCCCTCGTTCTCCCGGTTTTCATCATCCAATACGATGATAAAACGGCCGGCTTTGATATCTGATATCGCTTCTTCTACGGAGCAAAATGACATACAAGACCAGAAGCAGTGCTGCTGCCTACTTAAGAGTTTTGTGGAATGCCGGAAGGGAAATCTATATTTTATGTTTATTGCATCAAACACGGCCTTCCGGCTCGAAACCCTTATGGGCTTGAAAAGATAAGCGCGTCCTTCATGATATCAAGGAATATAATTTGCATACTCTTCATATCGCTGGTGCTGGCTTCCAGCATCGGTTGCCTGGCAAGAGACTCAGCAGGAACGCCAGAGGCAAATTCGGCCATACCAAGAGAGAATCTGCCCCAGGGCTTCAAGTTGCTGGCAGTTCTACCTGAGATGGACAGCAGCGTTAATATGACTGACTATATCGAAGATTTCTATGGAGATTTGGATATAGGTCCGGCCAATGTCTCGGTGGGCATCTATCAATGGGGCGAGCTAGGGGATTCCTATGATGCCAAGGTAACTCTTATCCAGCTCGCTGATGAAGAGGCTGCCAATAATGCCGTCTCCAACTTCAAATCCCAATATGACGACATGGTGGCCCGTGGCCTGCCTATATTCAGCAACGCCACGATCAACGGCCATGAGAGCTTGCAGATCAAAGATCTGCGGGGAGACAACAGCATCAGGTATCTATTTCTCTGGAACACGAATAGCCAGGTGACTCTGGTTGAGGGCAACGATAACCGCAATCAGAGCCTGGAGCTGGCTGAGGCTACTGGACTCTAATCAGCAGCTTTAAACCGTCTACTGCCAAATTGCCCCGATGAAAAAAAACCAAAATCATCCCGATAGGCCGGGAGCGCTGTGCCTCCCGGTAAATCTTACAGCTTGGAAAGCCTGGCCGTGCTGCCGTCTTCTTCATGATCGGAGATAACGCCGGCCGGGCGAGAAGAGATT
>NOLC01000006.1 GCA_002256595.1 Methanosaeta sp. NSP1
AGGCGCAGAAAAGGGTAGGCCAGAGGCAAAGACAGTCCAATCATATGAAGAGCTCCGAATATGATATAGCCCCGGCCCAGGAGAAGATAGGTAATTGCGCTGATGCATAGAGCCAGGCTCAATATCCAGGCGCTGCGCCGGAAGAGCCTCCTCTTAAACCGATCCTCCCGGCCTAGCCGCACGGCACGGGAGAAGCTGAGGGTGAGGGACAGGCCCAACAGGAGCAGGAAGAGGGTGACTGCAAGGCGAGCGACAGTGAGGAAAACGCCCGATTTCACATCGATCTGCACCACCCCAAAGTAGTCCAGATCGAATACAAAATGGTAGAGAACCATGAGCATGATGGCTATACCCCGCAGCAGGTCCACCTCCCAGAAACGCACCATCGGGCTTTCATCCATGCTTTGAGACTCCCGGGCTACCATCGATCATCTCTCTACGCCGCTAAATCAAAGGTCTGCCATGATGCCCCCTCCAGCAGCCAGAGATAGATATGAGAGGCAAGAAGCGCGGAAGTGTTATAATGCCAGAGCCTCAAAATGCCAGAGCGATATGACAGACATCCCGGACATTCCCCTGGAGCAGATTCAGCAGCGTGTGGTGGCCATGTGGATGGGCAGCTTCTACGGCAGCAGCGGCTATGTGGCTCGAAAGCTGGGCAAGAAGGGCCTGCGCGAGTTTCAGGACCAGGGCGCCCGCCAGGTGGCGGCAACCTTCAAGCAACTGGGCCTGGCCGAGCCTGAAGATGTGGCCCTGGCTATAGCCACCAACGACAAGAACCTCTTTGGAAGCATAATTGAGGTCTCGGAAGAGGAAGGCGCGGTGGAGATAAGGCGCATCCGCTGCGGCCTGATGGAAGGCGCCAAATCCTTTGCCCGCATTGGAGCCAGCCTGATGGCCAAAGAGCACTGCAAAACCTGCGTGGAAGGCCACTGGAAAAAGGTATTTTCCGACCTGAAGCTGAACCTAGAGGTGGAACATACGGACGATGGATGTATTATGAGAATTACAGGACAATAATCCTGCATCCCATTTAAGGCGCAATGATATCACCCGCTTTTTTTTAGCAATAGCGCCGGAGGACTGCTGTTTATAGATGTCTATGAGATCCCGGAGCGGATCTCAGCAACACGAGCCCTGCTCTCAGCTACGCGATCAAGGCTCTCAGATGCACGAGCCCTGCTCTCAAATATACGATCATTGCTCTGGGATGCAGGAGCAGTGCTTTCAGATGCACGATCATCGCTCTGGGACACGCGATTGAAGCTTTCAGCAACACGGGCCTTGCTCTCAGCCACTCGATCGCTGCTCTCAGCAATACGGCCACTGACCTCTGCGACACGGGCTTTGCTCTCGGCAATACGGTTGCTGATTTCTGATTGCTTGGCGCTTATCTCCTCAGACTTTGAATTGGCTGAGGCTGAGATACCAGGATTTTGCACCTCTCCGGTGTCAGGGGGAGAAGATGCACCTTCATCAGACTGAATCGTAACAGCGGGCTCTGTGTCCAGAGCTTCATCTTTTATGTCGGTCAGCTTTGATTCAGCTTCAGACGCCGGAGAGGGGGAGGATTTGAGGGCATCGGATGTGACACTACCAGATTCACTTAAATCGGCGGTTTTTTGGTCTGACAGGCTCTTCTCAATTCCCTCTTCATTTGATAAAGAAGATAAATTGCTCTTGTCAGGTGTGCCTTGGGGGGAGAGGCTCTGATCCTCGACATTGCCATCAATGGAATTTCGATCGGTGAGGTTTTGATCAGTGATATTTTCCTCAATGGCATTTGTGGCGGTCGGGTTCTGATCGGTGACATTTCCATCCACGGCATTCGGGTCAGTGAGGTCTTCAGCAGTAGCATTTTGATCTGTGACGCTTGATTCCGCCTTTGATGATGAAGAGGAGCCACTGCTCTTTTTAGAGGAGGAGTGGCTTGAGCTCACTGATGTGCGCGACGGCTTAGTTGATGAGGTGAGATTGGTATCGTTACCAGGGAGCGATAATGATCCGTTTGATGGGGAGAGATTGGCCGGATCGGGATCAAGGGAGGAGAGGCTCAAGTTGCCTCTGTCCTGAGACAAATTTGCCCCAGCCATATCATCTCTCTTTGCCTGGCTTTTTTGAGCTGTAGCATCTTTCACTCCACCAATGTGACCAATGTTTTCCAGAAGGGTCTCATGATCCGGATCGAAGGCAAATGAGGCCAGATCGGATACAAGATAGAGAGCCAGGCCGGCCAGGGAGATCAAGGCCAGCATCAGGAGTAGATTGATTGTGTGGGGATACCTCGCCAATAATCTCTCGCGAAGCAGGTCATATTTGGTGACGCTTGATGCTACAAAGCCCGTCATACATGATTAGATATTTTTTTAAGTTTATAGCTTTTGCGATCAAGAAAAAAAATAAGACTTAATCAATATAAAATTCCCTCTCTGAGTAATACATGCCCATACTACTATGCTGTAAAAATCAAATTTGACATAGGAATGACTATGATAAAGATCTTTCCACGATATATTATCTTTCCAGTATCTTCTCGAAATATAGCAATTAATTTTTTATATATTAAAATTAATATCGATTTCAGGCATTCATTAACTAAACTTAATTATTTATATTTTTATTTCAAAACCAGACACTTCCGGCGCACAGGTGGTCTGTACAAGCTCTCTGAGCTAGTTAAAAATATATTTTTCTATATTGCTGAAAGCATGCTCACATGCACTTGAAGATAATTCCCCCTATCATCAAATTGCTTATCCATCCAATTGCATGTCTCTTCCGCCGTCGCAATCTTCAAACTTAATTATGAAGGTTTTATGGCCGGGCCAGAAGTGTGGATCGCAGCAGATGGACAGAATAGGGGCGCATCCTGGAGATAGATTAAAATATGCAGGTGAGGCAGTCACAACCCTGCATTGCCAGCACCGCATCTATTGCAGGGTGCAAGGGATGCTTCGAGGAATGACCATGAAGGAGAGGCTTGATGAAATCGGCTCGCGTCTGCGTGAGCTAAGGGATTTGAATCGGGTATCGCCCGAGGAGATGGCAGCACATCTCAAAGTACCTGTAGAGACGTACAATTGTTATGAAGATGGCAAGCTGGATATTCCCGCAAGCATTCTCATTGGCATTGCGCGAAGGCTCAATGTTGATACCGGTCTTCTGCTCACCGGAGAGGAGTCCAAGATGAATATCTTCACCATCACCCGAAAGGGCGAGGCGGTGGAGGTGGAGCGCAGGAAGCAATACCATTACCAGAGCCTGGCCAGAAAGTTCGCTCATAAAAAAGCGGAGCCCTTCATAGTCACTATCGATCCCAGGAAAGGCATCCCCTCATTCTACAACCATCCCGGCCAGGAGTTCGAATATGTGCTGGAGGGGTCCCTTAAGATCACCATCAACGAGAACGATGTGGTGCTCAATGAAGGCGACTCCATTTTCTTCGATTCGTCTTATGATCATTATATGCAAGCATTAAACGACAGGCCGGTGAAGTTGCTGGCCGTGGTCATGTAGGTGAAGGAAAAAGAGGATTGAAAAATGTCGTCGTTATTGCCCAAGTTCGTATCCCGGGTTGATTTCAAGTCCTATGATGATTTCAAGGAGAACCTGAAGATCCTGGTGCCCGAGAATTTCAATTTTGCTTATGATATAGTGGATGCCTATGCTGCAGAAAATCCTCAAAAGCGCGCTTTGGTCTGGTGCAATGATAATGGAGAAGAGAAGATCATCACCTTTGGAGAGCTGAAGGCCCTGAGCGACAAAGCCGCCAACATGTTCACCAAATACGGCCTGCACAAGGGCGACAGCGTCATGCTCACCCTCAAGAGCCGCTGGGAGTTCTGGGTCTGCATGGTGGGCCTGAACAAGGTCGGAGCCATCTCCATTCCCTCCACTCATATGCTCAAAGCCAAGGACTTCGTCTATCGCATCAAGAAGGCCGATTTGAAGATGATCATCTGCATCGGAGAGAACGGAGTGCCTGGGGAGTTTGATGCCGCCCATAAGCAGCTAGGAAATGTCCCTCTGGTCAAAGCCCTGGTGGCAAGCCCGGACCAGACGCGAGAGGGATGGATCAATTTCAATGCCGAGCTGGAAGAGGCCTCTTCCGACTTCATCCGGCCATCAGGCGAGCAGGCAACCAAGAACGCGGATATCCTTCTGGGGTACTTCACCTCCGGGACCACCGGCTACCCCAAGATGGTCAAGCACGATCAGCTCTACCCCCTGGGCCATATACTCACCGCCAAGTACTGGCAGAATGTGGAGGACGACGGGCTGCACTACACTGTGGCCGATACGGGATGGGCCAAATGCGCCTGGGGCAAGATCTACGGCCAGTGGATAGCCGGATCGGCGGTCTTCGTCTACGACTATGATCGATTCGATGCCGGAAGGATGATGGACGAGATGAGCCGCTACAAGGTCACCACCTTCTGCGCCCCGCCCACCATATTTCGGTTCATGATCAAGAGCGACATGACCCGCTATGATTTCTCCCGTGTCAAGTATCTGGTGACCGCCGGAGAGCCGCTCAACCCCTCCGTCTACGAGAGCCTGCTCCAGGCCACCGGCCTGCAGCTTATGGAGGGATTCGGCCAGACCGAGACTGTGGTCTGCATTGCCAACTATCCCTGGATGAAGCCCAAACCCGGCTCCATGGGCAAGCCAGCCCCGGGCTTCGACATAGTCCTGGTGGACAAGAACGACAAGATC
>NOLC01000090.1 GCA_002256595.1 Methanosaeta sp. NSP1
TACTGCCTTATTGCGTTTGCCCATGACCAAACCATGGGTATATAAAGTCAAGGATTTCCGGACTATACAGAGATTAAGAAGGAAGAGAAAAGATGATTCAAGGAAATAGCCAGTAGGAAAAATGTAGTGGTCATTTATCACTATTTAATTTCATCGCATCGGCAATCTATCCAAACATAGCTCCCATGCCAGCTTCCGCCGCCTCAGCCTCGTCCCTGAAGGCTTTGAGCAGCCTCTCCCCCTCTTCTCCCTTCAGTTCCTTGGCCGCAGTCTCAGCCAGCAGCTTTCCCGCCTCCGCCGCCAGCTCATCCCTGGCCTTGATGTAGAGGCACATTCCATCCTTTTCCAGGCCCATGGCCTTGCACTCCCGGACCGTCGGCCCCAGCCGCTTCCAGAACTCTTCATCAAGCATCTTCAGCATCTCTTTGCTGCTCTCCATGGGGTAAGTGTAAACCAGTTCCATTTTTCTCATCTCCCAATTTATAGATCCTGCATGGCCTTCTTCAGCATCTCTGTGCACCGGTCCATCAGCATTGCGGCCTGCTCGATATCCGCCGCAGCTTTGCTGCTCACGGCAGCCACCTGGGCTGCCCTCTCCCGGAAGGAGGCGCTATGGCTCTCGTTGTGCTCTATCCAGTGCTGCAAGAGGTGCTCCACCTCGTGCTTGGTCAGATCATTCTTGGACAAATCATGGCTGTGCATCATAACCACTCCCTAGTAGCTTCTCTTTACCATGTAGTCCGCCAACTGGAGGAGCGTAGCCTTAGCCCTGGAATGGGGCAGAACTTCCAGAGCCCTCTTGCCTCTCTCCACCATCTCCTCGGCCCTAGATCGTGCGTACTCAATCGATCCGCTCTTCTCCAAAATGGAAATGGACTCTTGTATCTGCTCGGCGCTGGCGTCCCTCTTGCCGAAGACAGGCACAGATATGTCATGGGCAAAGGCATGGATCATGATCAATGTCTTCTTGGCCTCCACCAGATCTCCGCCCTGCTTCTTTCCTGAGACGGCCTCCGGAGTGATGAGGTCGATCACATCATCCTGCAGTTGAAATCCCATCCCGGTCAACCTCCCGAATTCATCCAGTGCGGATACGGCCTGCGGAGAAGCCCCGGCTAAAAGCGCCCCTATTCCCGCAGAGGCCCCGTAGAGAACGCCGGTCTTCTTCTCAATCATCTCCATGTACTCCGCCTCGGATACCTGTTCTCTGGACTCAAACTCCATATCCAGCCACTGCCCCTCGCAGATGGCGGTACAGGTCTGGGATAGCATATTCATGGCCCCCAGGAGCAATTCGGGCCGGGCCTCGGTTATGCCCAGCACCTGAAAGGCCTTGGAGTAGAGGGTGTCCCCGGCGAGAATGGCTCCCGACTGGCCCCAGAGCTTATGCACCGATGGCCTGCCCCTTCTCACATCGGCATTGTCCATGATATCGTCATGGATGAGAGTGAAGTTATGGATCAGCTCGATGGATACCGCAGCCGGGGCCAGCATTGTATCTTCGCCACCGGCGGCCTCCCCTGCCAAAAGCAGCATGGAAGGCCGCAGCCTCTTTCCCCCCGCATCCACCAGATGCCGGCTGGCCTGGTAGAGTGGGCGCGGATGGGCTAATGGCAGCAGCTCCTCGATGGCCTGCGTCACCATAAGGGCCCGCCTTTGCAGCTCGCCATCCAGCTCTTTATCCATCTTCTTCTTCATTCTCGCCTCACTCCTTTAGTCGATCAACAGCTCCTGCCCGTTTCTTACCAGATGAATATTGGAGCCCAGGGAGTATCCCGTCTCCTCAGCCATCATCAGATAGCTGCCGTGAGAGATCAGATTTCCGTGGCTGGGTATGACATGCTCCGGCTGGATCATGCGCAGAAGCTCCCAGTGGTCCTCTCGGCAGGCATGGCCTGAGACATGCACATTGTCATAAATCCTGCCTCCCCTCATCTTGAGCTTGGTCACCACCGTATGGCGGTTGGACTCATTGAGCGGCTGGGGTATGATGCCCGCCGAGAATATGACCCTGTCACCCGACTCCACCAGATAATCGGTCTCCCCATTGGCCACCCGGCTCAATATAGCTCCCGGCTCGCCCTGGTGCCCGGTCATAATGGGCAGATACTTGTCCTTGCCATCGCTCATTATCCTCTTCAAGGCCTTGTCCACAGACTTGCGCCGGCCAAATACAGCCACCTCGTTCTGCTGGGCATAGCCCGTCCGCACTGCCGTGCCCCAGTACTTCTCCATGGAGCGGCCCAGCAGCACGGGCTTTCTACCCATCTTATGAGCCGCCTCGATTATGGCCCTGATGCGGGCGATATGGGAGGAGAATGTGGTGACCATGACCCCGGCCTTGGACTCCTCCGTGCCTATGAGCACATCCCAAACCAGATCCTTGGCTATCTTCTCCGAGGGCGTCTTTCCGGAGATGGAGGCGTTGGTGGTCTCAGTGATCAGAGCTAATACTCCCTGCTTGCCCAGGGCTCGCAGCCGTGCGAAGTCTGGTGGCTCGCCCAGGGTGGGAGAGCGGTCGATCTTGAAATCATTGGCATAGACTATGATGCCCTTGGGGGTATGAATGGCGGCGAAGACGCAGTCCACAATGCTGTGCTGCACCCGGATGAACTCCAGCTCGATATCCTCCGTTACAGCAAAGCGCTCTCCCGCATTCATGATATTGAGGGGATTTTTCACCCCGAAGATCTTTTCCGACTTGATCTCCTGGTTGATCAGATCCGCCGTAAAAGGAGAGGCAATGATGGGAGCATGATACTTATGAGCCAGCTTGGAGATGGCTCCGATGTGGTCCAGATGACCATGAGTGCAGGCTATGGCCCTTACCTTTCCATCCACATTTTGCATAATGCTGTCATCGGGTATGGCTCCCATATTGATCAGGTCCGCTGCATGCAGCGATTCCACGTCAGTATCCTCGTGAATCTGCACCCGGTCCAGGCGTATGCCCATATCCATTACCACTATATCTTTTCCGATCCTTATCGCCGTCATATTGCGGCCTATCTCATTGTAGCCGCCCACAGCGATTATTGCAATATCTTTCATCTTGACAACTCTCTATAAACAGAAAATGCATTCATATCAAAGCCCCTGGCCTCCAGCCACTCTCTGGTCCTTCCTAGAACCACGAGAGGCACCCGGCCAAGCCGCGTCAAATCCTTAGATCCCGTGAGAAACATGGAGGTCCTCAAAACCCTGATGTAGGAGCGCACCGTCCGGACCACGGCGTCTCTGCCCTCTGTGGCCGGGCGGAGGAAGGGAAGAGAGGCTCCTGCCAGGCTGGCTCCCAGAGCCAGGCTTCTGGCGACATCAAGACCGCTCCGAACGCCTCCCGAGGAGATAACAAAGGCTCCCGCAGACCGGCATTCCAATATGCTCACCGGTGTGGGAATCCCCCAGCATTCCATCAGCCGTCCCATCTCCTGCAGATCTTCATCTGCCGTCTCTGCGGCCCGAAAGGCCTCCACTCCAGCCCAGGAGAGGCCACCTGTACCTGAGACGTCTATCATCTTCACCCCGGCAGATATCAGATCGCGAGCCACCTCGCCACTTATGCCCGCCCCGGTCTCCTTGACTATTATGGGCACCGGTCCTCTAGCGGCTGATTTTATGGCCTCAAGGATGCCTGCGCCATCCCTGTCCCCTTCAGGCTGTATGCTCTCCTGCAGGAAGTTGAGATGGATGGCAATGGCGTCGGCATCAATCATCTCCGCCAACCGCTGGAGAATCTCCGGGCCGGATCTCTTGAGCTGCACTGCTCCGATGTTGCCTATTACCGGCACATCAGGAGCTGCATCTCTTACTACGGAGAAAGTCTCCTCAAGCTTCCGATCCTCCAGGGCAGCCCTCTGCGAGCCCACCCCGATAGCTATGCCCATCTCGGATGCTGCCTGGCCCAGGCGTAGGTTAATCTCTTTGGTGGCGGGATGGCCTCCGGTCATGGCGCAGATCATGAGAGGGGCGGCCAGCTCCTTTCCCAGGAATCGGCAAGATGTGTCTATGTCCTCTTCGTCTATCTCCGGCAGGGCTTTGTGAAGCAGGACGATATCCTCCAGGGGCCGGTCTCCTGTGTCTACCTTTTGATCCAGGCAGATTCTGATGTGGTCGAGCTTGCGGCTGGATGTGCTCATTTCGACCTCACGATTCTGGTTCCCACGCTCTCTCCTTTCAGGGCCCGGGTGATATTTCCCTTTTTTCCGGCATTGAATATCACCGACTCCGTGCCCCGGTCGGCCAATTCCAATAGCTCCTCTAGCTTGCCTCTCATTCCGCCGGTTACATCCACTCCTGCGCTTGCACCTATATCGCTTTCGAATTGGGAGAGATCATTTCTGCCCATGCAGGGCAGGGGCCGGCCGGATACAAGAACCCCATCCACATTGCTGCCAACGGCTACAGTATCTGCCTCAAGCTCGCCTGCCAGATACGCCACCAGTTGATCTCCGGAGACTATGGCCCCAGAAAAAAGCTCTCTATTCTGCCCTGGCAAAGCGTGGCAGCCGAGAGTGGATGGACCGGCAGACAATCTACACCGGCCTGGCCCAGAGCCTCTACCACCATCTCACAGAGCCTGGCAACGGAGAGATGAGTCATCCGCAATCCCTCTGGGCTGAACTCCTGGGGCAGGCCATATTTTTTGGCCGGAATATGGCCGAAGGATCCTGCTCCATGAACCAGCACCAGGTCCTCAGGGCGAATGGCGATCTCAGCCGCAACGCGGGCGATCTCCTCAGGACGAGCGGCAAGCTCCCGGCTCTTGTCGGTCAATATGCTCCCCCCGATCTTGAGAATCTTGGTCATTCTTCCCTCTCCAGCCGAACGCCTTCCTGTCCCATCTTTGCGGCGAAGGGCCAGCCTCCGGCCTGCCTGATAGCCGTCATCAGAGTCTCTTTTCCTGACGGTCCGGGAATGGCGATCATGCATCCCCCACCGCCCGCTCCGGTTATCTTTGCTCCCAGTGCCCCGCCCGCACCCCGGCAGGCGTAAACCAACTCATTTATGTTCATCAGCTCTCCCAATTCTGATCCATTCTGATCGGCAATCAGTGGCGCAGCACGCAGGGAGATGGAGCCTATAGCCTGAAATATGTGGTCGAAGAGGTCAGGATATCTCTTCTTCAGCTTCTGAACCTTTTCCACCTCAGACCTGGTGTTATGGGGCACCCCGGTGTACCCAACCACCAGTTCCAGAGGAGGAAGATCGAGGGGCAGGATCTGGCTTGAGATCTTCAGGTAGCCGCCGTATGTAGCCAGGGCGGTGTCCGTTGGACTGGCCAAGCCATCCTGTACCTGTTTCTCCAGCCGGAAGGAGAGGGCAGCGATCTCCTTTAAGGACAGACTGCTCTCCTGGTGGCGGCTGATCGCCATCACTGCTGCCACTACTATTGCCGCTGACGATCCGAGGCCGGCTGACGCAGGAAGTGAAGACTTTATCCTGACTTCAACATCATGAGCATCGAATTCCTGGAGCACAGCGGAGACATAGCGGGTGGCATATGCGGCATCCGGAGATGAAAGCAGGCCGGAGTTCAGATCAAGAGAGAATCCCCGCAGCATGAGGTCATCTGAGGTTACCACAATGCTGCCCGGTCGGTCCTGCACCGAGACGGATGCCCTGAGATCTATTGCTCCGCCCAAGGCTATAGCTCCGGAGACGACGGCATGCTCTCCGAATAGGATGATCTTGCCGGGAGCCGATGCCGTGGTCAATGGATGGCCTCCTTCAGGAGAAGATAACCGCCCCGTACCCGACTACCTGATGGTAGTCGCCGCTCACATCACCGCTGGTGGCATAGGCCAGAAGCCTGCCGGCTTTGGCTCCCAGAGCGGCGGCGGCAGTGATGGTTGCAGCTATAGGTCCATAGCCGCAGGCTGTAGCATCGTAGCGGCGCACTCTGCTGTAGAGTTCTGGCACATCCATGTTTAAAACGGCTTCCAGGAGCTTAGCATCCACCGATCTGGCCCTTTCTTGGGGCTCATAATGAGTAAAATCGCTGCTGGCAATGACTATGCATCGGCGGGCAAGCTTTTGCGCAGCCCGGGATATCGCCCGGCCAACTTCTATTGCAGTCTCCTCATCCTGCAGCCCCATGCATATGGGAAGGGATGGAGTGCTCGTAGATATGGGCCGTCTCATCATGATCTATGATGCTGCCGGCCAGAGCATCGGCCATCTCACCGTCTGTTTCGATGGCGCCGAGGGGCGTATTCCATGAGTCCCGGGAGAGGGCAACGGGAGAGCCGATGCCGTGGTGATTGGGCCCTATTATCACAAATGTTTCCGCTTTAGGCAGGCAAGAATAAACTGCAGCTGCCACATGCCCCGAATAAATATATCCCGCATGGGGAACCACCGCTCCCAGAACGGGAATCTCGCTTTCAGGGTGCAGCATGCTGTCCAGCTGATGCTCCAGCTCCGCTCCACTGACTGGATAGAACTGACCGGCAACAGCTGCAGGCCGCATGGATCTAAAACTCCATCTCGAAGTCGGAGATAGTGTATTTGAACCTATCCTCTTCGCCCCTCTCCCGCATAACCTGACGGGCTAAGAGCCAATAGATGAGCGTCAGAGCCTTTCTGCCTTTGTTGTTTGTGGGTATGACCAGGTCCACGTTGGAGGTCATATTGTTGGTATCACAAAGGGCGATAACCGGTATGCCTACATCCACAGCCTCATTGACCGCCTGGGCATCGCCGCTCGGGTCCGTGGTAATGAGCGCATCAGGCTCAATGAATCCCCGGAAGGCGGGATTGGTCAGGGTGTTAGGCACAAATCTGCCTACATTGGCTATAGCCCCTATGGACTTAGCGAACATAGTGGCAGGCCTCTGGCCGTACTGTCTGGCCGATACCACAAGAATATTCGCGGGATCATATTTGGCCAGGAACTTGGCTGCCAGGCGGATGCGCTTGTCCGTGGACTGGACATCCAGGACGTAAAGCCCGTCCGTTCTAACCCTGTAAATATAGGGCATCATGTCATTTGTCTTCGCTTGAGTACCTATGTGCACGCCGGCGGCCAGATACTCGTCGATCGGTATGAGAGTCTCATATTCTCCAGATACCGTCATTACCTCATCTTCTTCCAACTAATTCACCTACCTAAATAGCGATCGCGTTTTACGGTTATGGGAATTACGCCCAGTCTCATCTCTTCTAGCGCTATTTCGAGAGGGTCGGTATTAATGGTATCGATCAACACTGGAGCGCCCATGAAAATCTGCAAAGCCCGTGCTCCTATTATGCGCGCACGTTCATATCTGGTATATTTCTCGCCCTTCAAATAGCCACCTCAAAAGGAAGAGTATGATGGGGTTGCTGAGATTCGAACTCAGGTCACAGCGTCCCGAACGCTGTAGGATGGACCAGGCTACCCTACAACCCCCTCTACTGGTACCGCCTCAGCGTATCCACTATCTCCACATGAGAGAGAAGCATGCGCCTGCAGCAGTATTTGTCTATTCCCAGGTCATCCAGGACCTTGCCGGGAGGCTCGGTCTTGATGCGCTCCCGGTATTCCTCCCAGACGTGGGATATCACTTTGCCACAGGAATAGCACCTGACTGGAATCAAGCAGTTTCACCTGTAGGACTTCTGGTACTTAGACCTGGCACCAAGTCCGCCGAACTTCTTCTTCTCCTTCTGGCGGTGATCGCTGACCAGGAGATTTCTGTCGTATTCGGAGAATGCCTCTTTCAGGCCGGTGTCCCCGGTCCACTCCACAATGCCCTTGGCAATGGCGGTGCGGACGGCATCGGTCTGGCCCATGGTCCCGCCACCGGCAACCACGACATCGATGTTCATTGATTTTATCAGATCTCCGGCGATCTCTACCGGTTCCTGAATCTTGAGTCTGGCCAGGCGCGGCTCATAAATGTCCAGAAGCACCTTGTTGATGCGCACAACGCCCTTTCCTTCCTTTAAAGTGGCCCTGGCAGTCGCCGTCTTCTTCTTACCCGAGGTATTAATTATCTTCATAGGAAATCCTTCAGAAGTTTGCGCCGAGTCTCCGGCTCAAGGCCCCGAGCTCGATATATCTGTTATTGCTCTCGGTTCTCATTTTGGCCGCAGCCGGCTGCTCCAGAGGCATTCCCTTCAACTCTCTGGGGATGCCCACATATATCCTCAGCCGGGAGAATGCGTCTCTTCCCCGCCTCATCTTGTAGGGAAGCATGCCCCGCACGGTTCTCTTGAGTATCATCTCCGGTCGGCGAGGGAAATAAGGGCCTTTCTCTTTATGGCCGCGGGCTCTGGTATGTCCGTAATCCTCGAAAATGAAATCCCTGCTGCCGGTGATAAGAGCCTTCTCCGCATTGACGATCTTAATTTCTTCTCCGGCCAGGAGGCTCTTGGCAGCGACGCTGGCCAGGCGTCCCAGGACCAATCCAGTTGCATCTACTACTATCATTGCCATTCACCTCAAAATCTTTATGCCCGATCCCTTGGGATGCTCAGCCATCAGCATTTCGATCATCACGCATTTGCCGCCCGCTGCCAGGATCTTGGACCTGGCCTGGCCGCTGAAATTAAGAGCTGCCACAGTAACGCTGTGACCGATGTTCCCGCTGGCTAAAACCTTTCCCGCCACCAGGACCGTATCATTGGACTGGGTGTGGCGATTGATCTTGCTCAGGTTGATAGCAGCATAGCTTCTGTTGGGCTTTTCCAGCCTCCGGGCCACGTCCCTCCAGAGGGGGGCGCCGCTCTCGCGTGAGGCCGCCTTTAAATCACCGATAAGACGGACTATCCTTGGATTTGTCTTTTCAAATGCCATTTTAATCCTCCGCATGGCCCCTATCGGGCCGACTCACGCGCAAGAGGCGCGCGTTCGAACCTGTACGGTTCATGCGCCCAGGGCATGGATATCCCTGTGCGGAATATGTAGATCGATAGTACACCAGTATATAAGGGTTTTCCAGGACCAGGCTTTGCATGGTGTGAACCGGAGAAGATTGATTGGATACAGAACGACCCAATTTGCTGGCAGCTGGTTTGTGGAATGACGGGATTAGGAGCGACTCACAATTAATTATTAATGCAAGGTCTATAACAAATTTGTCTAGAAGTAAATGCTCGACCTACTCCTCGCCGG
>NOLC01000194.1 GCA_002256595.1 Methanosaeta sp. NSP1
GGCAGAGCTTGGAAGTTTGCAAACGATATCGATACAGATGCCATTATCCCCGGGCGCTATCTGGTTATAAATGAGCCGAAGGAGCTGGCAGAGCATCTCTTTGAAGGCGTCCGCCCGGAGATGGCGGGGGAGGTCAAAGAGGGAGACTATGTGGTGGGCGGGGAGAACTTCGGATGCGGCTCCTCCCGAGAGCACGCCCCTCTGGCCCTCAAGGGCGCGGGCGTCAAAGCAGTGGTCGCCAAATCCTTTGCCAGGATATTCTTCCGAAACTCCATCAACATCGGCCTGCCTCTGTTCATCTGCTCGGATGTGGATAGAGTGGCCGACGGCTCGGAGATAGAGATAGATATGGCCGGCGGGGTCATAGAAAACAGGTCCCGCCATGAGTCCTACAGGACTATGCCTCTGCCGGATTTTCTTCAAGAGATTGTGGAGGCGGGCGGCCTGGTGGAATATACCAGGCGACAGGTTAGAGAGGTAAAGGCATGAAATACAATGTACCGGTTATCCCCGGAGACGGCATAGGTCCTGAGATCGTAGCCGAGGGCTGCAAAGTCCTGGAGGCGGCGGCAGACAAATACAGCTTTTCACTGGACTGGAAGGAGTACTCCCTGGGAGCGGAGCACTATCTGGAGACAGGCGAGCTGGTCGCGGAGGATACTTTAAAAGAGCTGTCAAAGTACCCTGCCATCTTCCTGGGAGCCATCGGCGACCCGCGGGTCAAGCCCGGCATACTGGAGAAGGGGGTCCTCCTGACCATGCGCTTCTACTTCGACCAGTATATCAACCTGCGTCCGGTGAAGCTGCTGGAGGGGGTCTGGACTCCGCTCAAGGACAAGACTCCCCAAGACATAGACTTCGTTGTGGTTCGCGAGAACACGGAGGACTTTTACATCGGCATAGGCAGCCGGGCCCGTCGGGGCAAGAGCCATGCCGACTTTGAGATCAAGCGCAGCCTCTATAATATCAAGTTCGGCCTGGATATCGATTCCGATAGCGAGGAGATCGGCTACCAGATCGGAGAGGTGAGCCGCGAAGGATGCAGCCGGGTGATAAAATATGCCTTTGATCTGGCCATGAAGCGCCGCCATCAGGTCTCTTCTGTGGACAAGGCCAATGTGCTCAGCGACATCTATGGCTTCTGGAGGGAGGTCTTCCTGGATGTGGCCGCCGGCTACCCCCAGGTCAAGCACGACTTCAACTTCGTGGATGCCATCACCATGTGGTTTGTCAAGAATCCGGAGTGGTTTGATGTGGTGGTGGCTCCCAATATGTTCGGGGACATAATCACCGACCTTGGAGCCATGATCCAGGGAGGCCTCGGCCTGGCGCCGGGCGCAAACCTCAATCCGGACGGGACGAGCATGTTCGAGCCCATACATGGCTCTGCTCCCAAGTACAAGGGCCAGAACAAGGTCAATCCGCTGGCCACCATATGGGCCGGTGCATTGCTTTTAGAGCACCTGGGCCAGCCCCGGGCCGCCTCGGATATCGTCACCGCCATCGAGCGGAACTTAATAGAAGGCAGGATAAAGACCTACGATCTGGGAGGCAGCTCGACCACATCCGAGGTCGGCTCGGAGATTGCTCGCCTTGTGGGGCTGGTATAGGCCCCACAGGGAAAAAGCTTTTATGGGGGATGCTTTTATTGCCAATTGCGTGCAGCAGAAATGGCCTAGGACATGCCAGGCAGCGGGGGCTCGTAGCTCAGTTAGGCAGAGCGTCTGGCTTTTAAATTTTTGCATGAAGATACCAGGTGGTCGAGGGTTCAAATCCCCCCGAGCCCGTTTGGAGTTCCTTTGAGCCTGCATGCTGCACCATTCCCTTTAAAGGTGGTTCCAGTGACCAAATTTGCCATAAGAGATCATGAGACGGTTCCGGAGCATATTCTGCTCACCCCGGAGGAGGCTGACGGGGTGCTGAAGGCATTCGGCATAACCGCCCCACAATTGCCAAAAATTCATGTGGCCGACCCCGCGGCCAAGGAGATCGGGGCCAAGGTGGGCGACATAATCAAGGTAGTTCGAAAGAGTACTACAGCCAGGCAATCTATCTTCTACCGGCTGGTAATAGATTAAAGGTGGTCTTTTTGCTCGATAGAAATGTTCTTTATAGCTCCTATTTTACCAGGGATAAGCTGGTCCACCATCATATAAACTCATTTAATGATTTTATAGATAAGGGACTGCAGAAGGTCATAGATGAGGTCGGAATAATAGAGACCAACATCGAGAATACCTATGTCAAGCTGGGCAAGATCCGGGTGGAGAAGCCCATGGTGCGCGAGGCAGACGGCTCCATCGAGAGGCTCTATCCCAATGATGCCCGGCTGCGCAATTTATCCTATTCCTCTCCCATCAAGCTGGAGATGACCATAGTGGAGGGAGAGACAGAGAAGGATCTGGTGGAGGCGGACATAGGCACTCTGCCTATAATGCTCAACTCCAAGATCTGCAATCTTTACGGACTGTCAGCCGACGAGATGATAACTTACGGCGAGGATCCTTCCGATCCGGGCGGCTACTTCGTGGTCAATGGCTCGGAGAGGGTTATCATGACCCTGGAGGATCTGGCTCCCAACAAGATACTGGTGGAGTACAACCAACGCTACGATGAGAACATCGAGGTGACCAAGGTCTTCTCCCAGAGGCAAGGATACCGCTCTCTGGTCATTGTGGAGCGGGGACGGCGGTCCATACTGGAAGTGTCCTTCCCCTCCGTCTCAGGAAGGATCAACTTCGTGACCCTGCTGCGATCCCTGGGCCTGGAAACGGATATGGATATAGTGAGGAGCGTATCGGACAATCCCGAGATCATCAAGTTCATGCTGGAGAACCTGGAGGAGGCGGAGGTATCCACCATGGATGAGGCCCTGGAGAAGATCGGCTCGCGTGTGGCCGCCGGACAGGCCAAGGAGTACCAGAAGAAGAGGGCGACATATGTCCTGGACCGCTACCTACTGCCCCATATCGGTGTTGATGAGAAGGACCGCTATGCTAAAGCACTTTTCCTCTCCCGAATGGCCGAGGCCTGCTTCGAGCTGGCCCTGTCCAAGCGCGGTGAGGACGATAAGGACCACTACTCCAATAAGAGGCTCAAGCTCTCCGGAGACCTGATGGAGGACCTCTTCCGGGTGGCCTTCAACCGTCTCACCCGGGACATAAAATACCAGTTGGAGAGGGCCAGCATGAGGAACAGGGATCTGAATGTGGTTACAACCGTCCGGGCAGACGTCCTCACCGAGAGGATGATCCATCCCCTGGCCACGGGCAACTGGGTGGGCGGGAGGACAGGCGTCTCCCAGCTCTTGGACCGCACGGACTATATGGCCACCCTCTCTCACCTGCGCCGGGTGATATCGCCGCTATCCCGTTCTCAGCCCCACTTCGAGGCCAGGGATCTGCATGCCACCCAATGGGGGCGCATCTGCCCCAGCGAGACCCCGGAGGGGCCAAACTGCGGCCTGGTGAAGAACTTCGCCCAGGGCGTGGAATTGTCCAAGGGCGCTGATGATTCGGCGAGCGTCAAGAAGATCCTGTTTGATTTGGGAGTTGAAGCAGTAGGTGGTAATATTGGATGAGGCTTTGAGTTCCGGAGCGCGGGTTTATGTCAATGGAGAGATCATAGGGCATCACGAGGATCCCAAAATGCTGGTGGCCAATCTGCGCCGCCTGCGCCGCTCCGGCAGCATCAGCAGCCAGATGAATGTGGCCTACTTCGAGGGCACCAATGAGATCTTCATGAACACCGACTCCGGCCGGGCCAGAAGGCCGCTCATTGTAGTCGAGAACGGTAGGTCCCAGGTCACCGAGGAGCATGTATCCAAGATCAAGAGCGGGGAGATTACTTTTTCCGATCTGGTCTCCTCAGGACTGGTGGAGTATCTGGATGCAGAAGAGGAGGAGAACACCCTTATCGCCATCTGGGAGGAGGACTTAACGCCCGACCACACCCATCTGGAGCTGGACCCGTCGCTTATATTGGGCATAGCAGCCGGCCTGGTTCCCTATCCTGAGCACAACGCCAGCCCCAGGAATACCATGGGAGCGGGAATGGTAAAGCAGTGCCTGGGCATGTCCACAGCCAACATGCGCCTGCGGCCGGACACAAGAGGGCATTACCTCAACAGCCCCCAGAGAGGGATAGTGCGGACCAAGACCTCCGGAGCCGTAGGCTTTGAGGAGAGGCCGGCCGGCCAGAACTTCGTGGTGGCCGTCCTGGCCTACGAGGGCTACAACATTGAGGATGCCCTGGTCATGAACCGCGGCTCCATCCAGCGTGGCCTGGCCCGCAGCCACTTCTTCCGGGTTTCCGAAGGTGAGGAGCGAAAGTATCCCGGCGGTCAGGAAGACAAGTTCGAGATACCCGACGCGGAGGTGAGAGGCGCCCGCGGAAGCGAAACCTACGATCAGCTCGACGCCGACGGCCTGGTCAACCCCAATTCCTATGTTGGCCCCAATGATGTGCTCATAGGCAAGACCAGCCCGCCCCGTTTCCTGGAGGAGCCCTCCGAGTTCGGGCTAACTGTACAGCAAAGGCGGGATACGTCGGTTAACATGCGTTCCAACGAGAGGGGAGTCGTGGATATGGTCATCCTCACCGAGTCCCAAAACGGCAACCGCCTGGCCAAAGTGAAGACCAGAGACCAGCGCGTTCCGGAGCTGGGAGACAAATTTGCCTCCCGTCATGGCCAGAAGGGCGTGGTAGGTCTGATAGTGCCCCAGGAGGATATGCCCTTCACCGAATCAGGCGTTGTGCCTGACCTCCTGCTCAATCCCCATGCCATTCCCTCTCGAATGACTGTGGGCCACGTCCTGGAGATGATCGGCGGCAAGGTGGGCTCCCTTGAGGGGCGGTTCATAGATGCCACGGCGTTTTTGGGCGAGAACGAGCCCGACCTGCGCGGCGCTCTGACCAAGTTCGGTCTCTCCCATACAGGAAGAGAGATACTCTACAACGGGGCCACGGGAGAGCAGATCATGGCCGACCTCTTCGTGGGAGTGATCCTCTACCAGAAGCTCTACCACATGGTCACAGGCAAGATGCACGCCCGATCCCGGGGTCCGGTGCAGGTCCTGACCCGTCAGCCCACTGAAGGCCGGGCCCGCGAAGGAGGTCTCCGGTTCGGTGAGATGGAGAGGGATGTGCTCATAGCCCACGGCGCCGCCCTGGCCCTCAAGGAGCGCCTGGTGGATGAGTCGGATAAGGTGACCGAGCTGGTATGCAGCCATTGCGGCATGATCGCCATCCACGATAGGCGCAGAAATGTGGACTTCTGTCCCACCTGCGGCGCGGATACGGAGATCTATCCGGTGGAGATGAGCTATGCCTTCAAGCTGCTGCTCGACGAGATAAAATCATTAGGTGTAGCGCCGCGGCTGATCCTGGAGGACGCGGTTTAGGTGGAAGTATGACAGTTCCCAAGAGAATCGGCAAGATACGCTTCGGCCTCATCTCTCCTCAGGAGTTTCGGAAGATGAGCGTGGTCAAGATCATCACCGCTGATACATACGACGACGATGGCTTTCCCATTGAGATGGGCCTCATGGATCCAAGGCTGGGGGTCATAGATCCCGGCCTGCGCTGCCGCTCCTGCGGCGGCAGACCCGGCGAGTGCCCCGGCCACTTCGGCCATATCGACCTCATCGCCCCCGTGATCCATGTGGGCTTTGCCAAGCTGATCCGCAAGGTCCTGCGGGGAATATGCAGGGACTGCTCCCGGCTCATGCTCAAAGACGGCGAGAAGAAGATGTACCTGGGGCAGATCCAGGAGCTGGAACGTCTGGGTCAGATGACCGACGACACGGTGAACAAAGTATTCGCCGAGGCCCGCAAGAACAAAACCTGCCCCTACTGCGGCGCCCCCCAGCAGGAGATTAAATTCGAGAGGCCCCTCTCCTATATCGAGGAGGGCCACAAGCTCACCGCCTCGGACATCAGGGACCGCTTCGAGAAGATCCCTGATGAGGACATTTCCGTCATGGGCATGAACCCGGCCACGGCAAGGCCGGAGTGGATCATACTGACTGTGCTGCCTGTGCCGCCAGTGACTATGCGCCCCTCCATCACCCTGGAGTCCGGCCAGAGAAGCGAGGACGACCTCACCCACAAGCTGGTGGACATCATCAGAATCAACCAGCGCTTCCAGGAGAACCGCGAGGCAGGAGCCCCCCAGCTCATCATTGAGGATCTCTGGGAGCTGCTGCAATATCACGTCACCACCTTCCTGGATAATACCGTCTCGGGAGTTCCCCCGGCACGACACCGCAGCGGCAGGCCTCTGAAGACCCTGTCCCAGAGGCTGAAGGGCAAAGAGGGCCGCTTCCGGGGATCGCTATCAGGCAAGCGAGTCAACTTCAGCGCCAGGACGGTCATATCTCCCGATCCCAACCTATCCATAGGCGAGGTGGGAGTGCCCATGGACATAGCCATGGAGCTGTCCGTCCCCATGATCGCCAACGTCCGGAACATGGAGATCGTCAAGACCTTTGTCCGGCGCGGGCCCGATCGCCATCCGGGCGTCAATTATGTCACCCGCCCCGACCAGAGACGGGTCAAGGTCACAGACAAAAATTGCGAGGAGGTGGCGGAGCAGATAGATGTCGGCTGGAAGATCGACCGGCAGCTCTCCGACGGCGATATCGTCCTCTTCAACCGCCAGCCTTCATTGCACCGCATGTCCATCATGTCCCACCGGGTCAAGGTCATGCCCTACAAGACCTTCCGGCTTAATCCTGCCGTCTGCCCGCCCTACAATGCGGATTTCGACGGCGACGAGATGAATATGCATGTGCCCCAGACTGAGGAGGCCCGGGCCGAGGCGGAGATACTGATGAGGGTGCAGGAGAACATCCTCTCCCCCCGCTTCGGCGGCCCCATCATCGGAGGAATCCATGATTATGTCACCGGCTCGTTTTTGCTGACACATGGCAGCAAGCCCATCGACCGGCGTGGGGTGATGGAGCTGCTAAAGAAGTTCGACATATCCGAGCTTCCCGAGCCTGCTGGCTATGCCGAGGGCAAGCCCTACTGGACAGGAAAGCAGGTCTTCAGCCTGATCCTGCCCCGTGGCCTGAACCTATCCTTCAAGGCCGATTTCTGCTACAACTGCGATGTATGCAAAGGAACAGACTGCGAGAACGATGCCTATGTGGTGATAGAGGACGGAAAGCTTCTCCAGGGCACCATAGATGCCGAGGCCGTGGGTGCCTTTAAGGGCAAGATAACAGACAGGATAATAAAGGAGTACAGTCCCTCCGTGGCGAGCGAGTTCCTGGACCGGATGACCAGGCTGGCCCTGCGGGGCATCATGCATGCCGGATTCTCCTTCGGCATAGATGACGAGGACATCCCCAAGGCGGCAGTGGATCAGATCGAGGAGACCACCAGAACCGCCAGGGAGAAGTCCCAGCAGCTCATCGAGGCCTACAATGCCGGCGAGCTGGAGCCGCTGCCCGGAAGGACACTGGATGAGACCCTGGAGATGAGGATCATGCAGACTCTGGGAAAAGCCAGGGATACCGCGGGCAAGATCGCCGGTCGGCACCTGGGATTGGACAACTCCGGCGTGGTCATGGCCGTGAGCGGAGCGCGCGGCAGCATGCTCAACCTCACCCAGATGGCTGCCTGCGTGGGCCAGCAGTCCGTGCGAGGCGAGAGGATCATGCGCGGCTACGCCGGCAGGACTCTGCCGCACTTCAGAAAGGGAGACCTGGGAGCGGAGGCACATGGCTTTGTGGAGTCCAGTTATAAGGACGGCCTCAACCCCACGGAGTTCTTCTTCCATGCCATAGGCGGTCGTGAGGGCCTGGTGGATACGGCCATCAGGACATCTCAGAGCGGATACCTGCAGCGCCGACTGGTCAATGCGCTACAAGACCTGGAGGTCAAGTACGATGGAACGGTCAAGGAGACCCGAGGAATGATTGTGCAGTTCCAGTACGGCGAAGACGGAGTGGATGCCTCACGGCGGGACTATGCCAGCGGCGATAATGTGAAGCGCATCATCAAGAGCGTGCTCCAGAAAAGGCCGGAGGAGTCTGCATGAGCCTCACGGAAAAGGAAATCGCAGAGCGGCTGGAATGTCTGGACCTGCCGGAGAGCATCAAAGAGGCGATGAAGTCAGGGCTTGAAGGTGCCTCCCTGGCCGGAGAGCAGATGGATGAGATTGTCACCCTGGTCAGCGCCGACTACAAGCACTCTCAGGTTGAGCCCTGCGAGGCTGTGGGCGTGGTAGCAGCCCAGTCCATTGGAGAGCCAGGCACCCAGATGACCATGCGTACCTTCCACTATGCAGGCGTGGCCGAGATCAACGTCACCCTGGGCCTGCCCCGGCTCATTGAGATCGTGGACGCCAGAAAGATCCCCTCCACTCCCACCATGACCATAAAGCTCAATTCCGACTATGCTCACGACCGGGACCTGGCACGAGAGGTGGCCTGGGCCATAGAGTCCACCTCCATTCTCCATCTGGGGTCCATTGCCACTGACCTGGCGGAGATGAATGTGATAATTGAGCTGAATGCAGGGGCTATGGAGCAGAGGAAGATCACAGCCGAGGAGGTTGCGGCCAGGCTCAAAGAGGAGACCGGCCTGGATGTGGATCAGAAGGAGAATCTCCTGGTCATGGCCCCAAAGGAGCCCTCCTACCGCGAGCTGCTGCAGCTGGTGGAGAAGATCAAGAAGATATCCCTCAAGGGTGTGGAGGGCATCAAACGGGTGGTCATCAGGAAAGAGGGCGATGAGTACATCCTCTATACCGAGGGCTCCTCGATCAAGAAAGTGATGCAATTTGAGGGCGTGGATCCCACCCGGATCAAGACCAATAGCATCAATGAGATCGGAGAGGTGCTGGGCATAGAAGCAGCGCGAAATGCCATCATCAATGAGGCTACAGATACCCTTCGCGAACAGGGACTCTCCGTGGATGTGCGCCATATCATGCTGGTGGCGGACATCATGACCGTAGATGGCGAGGTCAAGCAGATTGGAAGGCATGGTGTTTCGGGAGAGAAGGCCAGCGTCCTGGCCAGAGCCGCCTTCGAGGTCACAGTCAATCATATACTGGATGCGGCCGTCCGCGGCGATGTGGACGACCTGCGTGGCGTGACGGAGAATGTTATTGTAGGCCAGCCCATACAACTGGGCACGGGCGATGTGACATTGGTGGCAAGCAAGAGATGAGGTAATAACAATGATAAACGTAGATAGAGCTCTTAGGAGTTCCATTAGAACCGGAAAAGTGGTGCTGGGATCGAACGGGACCGTCGAATCGGGAATTGGCGGACAGGCAAAGCTCATAGTTTATGCCGTGGATTGCCCTGCCGATGTGAGGATGCAGCTGGAGACCGTAGATGTTCCAGCTTATGCTTACCAGGGAATGGGCAAGGATCTCGGATCTGCATGCGGAAAACCCTTCTCCGTTGCCGCCTTGGCTATCATTGAGCCAGGGGACTCGGAGATAATGGCACTGCAGCGCGAGATCCGGGGTGTTGTGGCATGAGTGAGTTCAAGCTCACCACCGAGGGAATCAGATATATTGCTTTGTTCGAGAGCCTGACCGGCGGCATGGCAAGGGATTGCGTCGTGGATGACGAGAACGAGCGCATCATCTTTGTGATCAAGAAGGGAGATATGGGAGCAGCCATAGGCCGGAAGGGCTCGAACATCAACCGGGTAAAGAAGTCGGTAGGAAAGCAGATCGAGATAGTCGAGTACAGCGAAGATGTCAAGGAATTCCTGGAGAACCTCTTCCAGCCGGCGGCCATAAAGAATGTCATGGTCGTGAACAAGAACGATAAGCGATTGGCTTATGTAGAGGTAGCAAATAAGGACAAGGGGATTGCCATCGGCAGAGATGGCCGAAACATATTAAAAGCCAAGATGCTTGCGCAGAGGCATCATGGCGTTGATGATATCATAATTCAATAAGGTTTGCGTTTTACTCAAGGTGAAATAAATGGGAAATGGAATTTATGCCGCCAGGAAGCTGGAGGGTGATCGGAAGGAGATGAGGTGGAGCGATCCTAAGTACATCCGCAGGATGTCGGGTAGCAAGATGAAGGCTGATCCACTGGCCGGAGCGCCCATGGGAAGGGGAATTGTTCTGGAGAAGGTAGGAATTGAGGCCAAGCAGCCCAACTCAGCCATAAGAAAGGCAGTGCGCATTCAGCTCATCAAGAACGGCCGCCAGGTTACGGCCTTCGCTCCAGGAGACGGGGCCATCGGATTCATAGATGAGCATGACGAGGTCACAGTCGATCGCATCGGCGGGCGTCAGGGGCGGTCCATGGGAGATATCCCTGGAGTTAGATTCAAGGTTATCGCTGTCAATAATGTCTCCCTGCAGGAGCTTGTACGCGGAAGAAAGGAGAAGCCGGTGAGGTGAGCAAGATGAAGTTATTTGGCAAATGGGATCCTGCTGAGGTCGAGGTTGCTGACCTGAGCGTCAAGGGCTATATGAACCTGGCTTCCAAGTCGGTTATGATTTCCGGCGGCAAGCACGCCAAGCAGCAGTTCAAGAAGTCCGAGCAGCATATCGTAGAGCGCCTGGTAAACAAGCTGATGAGAACGGAGAAGAACACGGGCAAGAAGCTCAAGGTCTATGGCATTGTCGAGGGCGCTTTCGATATAGTAGCCAAGAAGACCAAGGAGAATCCGCTCTCCGTTCTGGCCAAGGCCATAGCCAATGCCGGCCCCAGGGAAGAGGTGGTCCGTCTCAAGTACGGTGGCATCACTGTACCTAAAGCCGTGGATACATCCCCCCAGAGGCGCGTGGACACTGCACTCATGTTCATAGCCAAGGGCACACATGCTGCCTCCTTTAAGAAGGCCAAGACGGCTGAGGCGGCGCTGGCGGATGAGATCATATCAGCAGCCAACCGCGATGTCAAGAGCTACGCCATCAACCACAGGGACAGCGTGGAGCGGGTGGCCAAGGCGGCGAGATAAGGCCGCTACTTTCATATTTTTATTCTACTGCAATATCCAGATGCTTGCAACCTGGTTATTAAA
>NOLC01000201.1 GCA_002256595.1 Methanosaeta sp. NSP1
GCGATTTAGGCTGCGCGGCCCCATCCATCAAGCCGCATTCTTATGAGCGCCTTTTGAAGATCCTTTTATCATATCTCCAGATAGAGTCGGATGCTGTAGATGGTCCCCAGCACCAGTATCACCGAGAGGGTCAGGGCCGAGATCTGGAATAATAATATCTCGCTCATCTTATCGTATCCAGCTTATGGGGAATCTCATCTATCTTTCTCCTGCCGCCTCTCTGAGGGCGCTGTCGCTCTTCCTCTGGGCGGGTGGAAGAGAGGACCTGGGCAGATTTCACTCCGGTGATGATGGCCATCAGCCTGACCTTTCCTGCCAGGTCGGGCCGGATTCTGGCTCCCCAGATGACATTGGCCTTGGGGTCCAGCTCCTGGGTCAGAGCACCGGCTATGGCCGCCGCCTCCTTCATGGTCATATCCGGGCCTCCGGTCAAATGCAGCAGGCACGCTCCAGCGCCGCGATAGTCCACATCCAGCAGCGGATTCTTGAGAGAGGCTCGCACGATCTTCTCCGGGCTGCTTTTCATGCTCGCCTCTCCCACGAACATGAAGGAGGCTCCTCCCGATCTCATGATGGTGCACAGGTCGGCATAGTCCAGGTTGATCAGAGAGGGCATAGTTATGGTCTCGCAGATTCCCGATACAATATCGGCTATGATACCATCGGCAAAGGAGAATGCATCCTCAACCGGGAGGTGTGGTGCGCATTGCAGAAGGCGGTTGTTGTCCATGACTATGGAGGTATCGGCGTGGCTTCTGAGAAGCTCCAGACCCTCCTCCGCGGCAAATACGCGGGCTTTCTCCAGGTGGAAGGGGGTGGTGACCAGGGCTACCACAATCGCTCCCTTCTCTCTGGCCAGGCGGGCCACCACCGGAGCCGATCCGGTGCCTGTGCCCCCTCCCAGCCCGGCCAGAATGAATACCAGGTCTGCATCCCTTAAGATGCCCTCCAGCTCCGGTGCGGCCAGCTCCGCAGCCCTGCGGCCCAGCTCCGGGTCTCCGCCTGCGCCCATGCCCCGGGTCAGCTTCTGTCCGATGAGTATCTTTTCATCGGCCCGGGCGGCCACAAGCTGCTGGCTGTCCGTATTTATAGCCAGGGTCCTGGCCCCGCGCAGGCCATGGCGCGTCAGGCGGCTCACAGCATTGTTGCCCGCCCCGCCGCAGCCTATCACCAGGATATTGGGCAGGCCGAATCTCTCTTCAAAGCTTGAAAAATGACTTGACTCAAGTACTTCCGACTGCAACAGCTCTTCCCCCTCATTGCTGGCTTAGCTATATTGTGATATATGTTAATAATTATTGCGCATAAGCAGATGAGAGAAAAGCTGCAATGGGACGGTCTCTGGTGACGGCAATCTCTTCACTGCGGGGCGGGGAGGATCTGGCGGACTATATCGCTGAGCACTACTCCGGCCGGGTGGTGGAGGTGGGAGTGGGCTTTTATTCCCAAGTAGCCCTGCACCTGGCGGCGCGTGGGCTGGAGGTGATCCTAACCGATAGGGAGGAGCGGATGTTGGGGAAACTGGTGGTGGAAAAGGATGACATATTCTCGCCCCGCATGGGGGAACTGGTGGTGGAAAAGGATGACATATTCTCGCCCCGCATGGAGCTGTACCGGGAAGCCAGCCTGATTTACTCCATCCGCCCGCCCCTGGAAATGCAACTGGCCATGGGAGTTGTGGCTGCAGATGTAGGGGCGGATTTGCTGGTGCGGCCACTGATGGACGAGGTGGCCCGGCTGCCGGGATTTTCCCGTCGGCTGGTCAATTGGGGAGAAGCCAGGTTCTATCTGTTTTTATGATCAATCTCATGCTCAACAGGGCCGGTTCACCGGAGCCGCGCCAGAAAAATAGAGACCGATAAAGGCTATTTGAGAAACTTGGGCTAGCTGTTTTGGCTGGAGAAAAGCTGAGGCGATCCTATTGCATCAGATCGCCTCTCTGCAACTCTACCAATACCACCAGTAAGGGCTATAGTATGGATACCAGTAATTGCGATAGGTATATGGATACCAGCCATCGCCCGGATAGTTGTAATAGTAATATTGGTGGGGTCGATAGGTCTTGCCTTGATAGCCATAATAGGAAAACGGATCGTACCACCAGCTCCGGACCCTTGGTTGATAGAAAGATCCGTGGCTCAAGGAGCTCATAGAGGGTGGATCCCCGCCAACCCAAGGCTCTCCGAATCCTCTCTCAAATAGCCTCTCTGATGCAGCCTCTCCTGGCCTCATCTCTACGCCATTTTTCAGATCCAATGCTCCGGCACACCCCATCAAGGATAAGATAAGGATAGCCGATATCAATTTCCAGTTCATTCCCCAGTCTCCTGTCACTTTTTGCTTTCGCCTGTTTAAGGCATTTGGTTTTTTCCTTTATCACATCCTGCACATCCAAGGATAAGACATTATCTGATGCTGTTCTTTGGGAACCAGACAGCAGCAGAGCAGGCCCCGGTAGGAGCTGATGAGGTCATAGGGCATAGGGCAAGCGAAAATATAGACTGTGGTGCTGGCCAGCTTCTTGCAGGGCAAGCTCTGTCAGCCCGCAATCTCCCGGGCCGGTGGGTAAGTCGCCCTTTCTCTCCGGCATCATCTATCTCGCCCTGATCAGATCTAGCAGCCCTTCTGCCTCCTTTATCATCCTCTCTGTCTCGGTCCAGGGATCGCAAGACCTCTTTTCCACCTGAGATCGGGCGGGGATGGCATCTCGAAGTCTGCCTCCAGGGTCATCCAGTAGCAGGCAGGCCCCAGGCCTGAATAGGCGCAGCTATAGTTGCCATGAAAACGACCTATATAAAAAGATCAGCGGCCTTTAACCGCCTCCAATACATTCGTTTTTCCTCACCTCGTATCCTGCTCTTATGATCGTTCTTATCATTTCGTCAAGCTCCATTGCTGCAATAGGATGCAGGCGGGGATTCTTGATGCATCGCGGCTTGTTGAGCAAGTCATCTTGGTAAAGCTCTCGGCTTACCAGCAGATGATGAAGTATACACAGTACCTTTCTGGCAAGAGCGACTATGCCAATTTTAGCGCCTCTTCTTGCTTTGACCCTCAGGAAGAACTTCTTAAGCTTCGAAAGCTTCTTTGTTAGAATAATGGCATGGGCCACCTCAATAATTATTCTTCTCACATGAGGAGAGCCGTGCTTTGTGATATGGCCGTTTATCAGCTTACCTGCTGATTGATAGACTGACGGCACAAGTCCACAATAGGCAGCAAGCTTATTCGCAGAACTGAAGTCTCTAAAATCTCCGATCTCTGCCAGGATAGTTGATGCAGAAATGAATCCCATTCCTGGCATAGACAAAGCGATCCTCATGTCTTCATTCCGTAGAGAGATCTGATCCGAAATCTTAGCATCGATTTCTTCAATCTGCTTTGTAACTGCATCGATCATGTTCAGATGAGATCGAAGGAGAAAGATCTGAGAGGAGGATAGGTTTGCCTGGATGATTCCACGTATCTCCTCTTTATTCTTCCTTACCCTTCCCGATGGAATGCTTTCCAATATCTTCTCCAAATCCATGCCATTAAGAAGTCCATCCACAATATGCCTTCCTGATTTGCCAAAAACGTCAGCGATCACTGAGGAAAGCTTGATACAAGCCGCCTCT